>JAFMJM010000350.1 GCA_017853455.1 Acidimicrobiia bacterium
GCCCTGGTGGTGTTCGTGCCCCCCGCCGGGCTGAGCCTGGTGTGCGAGTACCTACGCACCCGGGTGGCCGACGACGTCGGCGGGCGCCGACTTCTCCTCCTCGGCGCGCTCGTGGTGGCGTTGGCGGTCGCCCGGGCCCTGGGCGAGGTCTTCTTCTCGGGATTCCTCGACCTGGCGGTCGGTGACCACCGGTTCGGTGGCCACCGGCCCACGGTCCGACAGGTCGTGCGCGACCTGCCGTGGCTGCGCCTGATCGTCGCCGACCTCGTCCTGTTGGGTCTGGTGGCGCTGGGTGCCGTCCTGCTCGTCCTGCCCGGCCTGGTCGTCTACACGGCGTTCGGCATCGTCGGGCCGGTCCTCGTCCAGGAGCGACGGACGGTCGTCGGAGCGTTCCGTCGGAGTGCAGGCATCGCCCGGCGGGCCTGGCCCTGGATCCTCGGCCTGGTCGTCGCACCGCTGGCGCTCGAGCACGTGGCCGCCGAGTTCGTGCGCCACCACACCCACGGCAGCGGCCCGCTCCTGGTGCTCCTTGGCGAGTGGCTGCTGGGCACGGCGG
Source organism: Acidimicrobiia bacterium (assembly GCA_017853455.1). Taxonomy (GTDB): domain Bacteria; phylum Actinomycetota; class Acidimicrobiia; order IMCC26256; family PALSA-555; genus CAIUKV01. The sequence continues at coordinate 557 of JAFMJM010000350.1, forward strand.
TGCTCGGTGTCGTGGGTGTGCTCGAGGTGGCCCTGGCCACCGAGCTGATGGCGCGGATTCCCGCCCACGATCCTGCCCACGAACCCGCTCGGTCGCGCCCGACGGCCTGAGCGGTGCGTCCGGCGGGCCGGGGTACGGTACGCCCGACGCCCGCCGAGTGGAGAGACCCGTGACCGACGCCCCCGATTCCCCCAAGGTCCCCGGTCTCGGGCCCGTGATCCGTCGGTTCGACGACCCCGACGTGCCCTGGCAGAAGGTCAAGGCCCAGCGCAACGCCGACGGCACCGAGTCGTACGTCCACGAGAAGTGGTTCGCGTTCTCCAACGAGCCGCCGTACCTGAGCCTCTACGCCCGCTACGACCCGGGCATGGTGGTGCGCCGCCACGGCCACTTCAGCCCGCACATCGTCTTCGTGCTCGAGGGCGACCTGCTCTGCGGCGACGAGCCGTGCCCGACCGGGACCCACGTCGAGCTGCCGTTCGGGGCCGCCTTCGGGCCGCTGGTGGCCGGTGACGCCGGGTGCACCCTCTTCGAGGTGATGCTCGGTGACCCCCGCTCCTGGGGCGACGACCCCGAGGCGTTCGAGCGGGCCCTGGCCGAACGGGGCGCCACCCGGCTCCCCGACCCCCCGCTCGAGTTCCCGGCGTGGCTCTCCGACCTCCGGTCGCACTGGGCCGGCGCCGCTCCGGAGTCGACCACCCCGTGACACCGCCGCGTCCGCGCCGCACCGACGACCGCTCACGCGGACCGGTCACCCCGGCCCGGGCCGACCTGGCCCACGCCATCCGCGAGCTGTCCCACCGGATGGTGGCCGCCGACGCCGACGACGCCGCCCTCGTCGCGGCCACCACCCTGGTGGAGCAGGCCCAGGCCGCGCTGGACGAGTTCCCGCTGCGCCGCCGGCCCCTGCTGTCCGAGGCCGACCAGGCCCGGATGAGCGACGCCGGCTCCGAGCTCACCCTCCACGCCATGTCGGACCGGGCGGTGGGCGGCGTCTCCAACCCCATGGCCGTCGACTTCGAGATGACCTGGGGCGACGGCGCCGTCATCACCGAGGTCGAGTTCGGACCGGCCTTCGAGGGCGCGCCCGGACGTCTCCACGGTGGCGTGCTGGCCGGAGTGTTCGACGACGTGCTCGGGGCCGCCATGGCCCAGGAACGCGAGCCCGGGTTCACCGGACGGCTCACCGTGCACTACCTGGCGCCCGTCCCGGTCGAGCGCCCGATCACGATCCGGACCTGGGTCGGCGAGCGACAGGGCCGCAAGCTGTTCGTCCACGGCGAGGCCACCCACGACGGCACCGTCGTGGCCCGGGCCGACGCGCTGTTCATCCTCGTCGACGCCGCCCGGTTCCGCACCCACGTCCTCGACCTGGTCGAGGGGGACGGGGCCTCCTGAGCGTGCGGCGACTGGCCAGCATCCCCGGTGTGTGCATCCTGGCGCTGGTCCTGGTCGCGACCGCTCCGGTCTGGCTGGTCGTGGCGCTGCTGATCGACCTCGTCACGGCACCCCGGCGTCGGCCCCGGGTCCGACTGCTCGCGTTCGCCACCTGGTGGGCGTGGCTCGAGGTGTGCGGCATCGTCGCCAGCGGTGCCCTGTTCCTCGCCGGACGCGCCCGGGCCGCCCGCCCGAACTACCGCCTCCAGAAGTGGTGGGCCAACGGGCTCGTCGTGGGCCTGCGCCTCACCTGCGCGCTCCACCTCGAGCCGCGCCACGCCGAGCGGCTCGCCCCCGGACCCGTCGTGGTGCTCCCGCGCCACGCCAGCCTCGCCGACGCCCTGCTCTCGGCCTGGCTCGTCACGCGCGCCGGACTCGAGCCCCGGTACGTGCTGAAGCGCGAGCTCCGGCTCGATCCGTGTCTCGATCTCGTGGGCCACCGCGTGCCCAACCACTTCCTCGACCGCACCGCGACCGACTCGAGCGGAGAGCTCGCAGCGTTGCGCGACCTCGCCGAGACCGTCCGGGCTCCCGACGAGTGCATCGTGATCTTCCCCGAGGGCACCCGGGCCAACCCGGCCAAGCGGGCCCGCGGTCTCGCCCGCCTCGCCGAGCGCAGTCCCGATCGGGCCGCCCGGCTGGCAGGTCTGCGCCACTGCAACCCACCCCGGCCGGCCGGCACCCTGGCGGTCCTCGACGGTGCGCCCGACGCCGAC
>JAFMJM010000351.1 GCA_017853455.1 Acidimicrobiia bacterium
ACCCGGCGCCCCGTCGCTCAGCGGTACTGGGTCGAGAGGACGAACCCGGCGATCAGGAGCGCCAGGCCGACGAGCAGGTCGGAGTTCTGGGCCTCGCCCCCCGGGAGCAGCCCGAGGTAGTTGAGCATGATGACCAGCACGCCGAGCCCCAGGCAGGTGAACATCGCGACGGGCACCCACAGCTGGCTCGACCGCCGGCCCGAGTCGGGCTTCTTCGGGGTGAGCCGCGCCGAGCCCGGCGCCGGCCGGTCGGCGGCCTTGGCGCCCTTGGCGCTCCCCTTCACACTTCCCTTGGGGGTCGTGCGACTGCTGGTCCCGTGACGTGCCACCCGCTCATCGTACCGAACCCGGCGGCACCCCGATCGGGGCTCCGGCCGCGCCGGTTACCGTGACCGGCGTGACTCGGGTCCTCGTCATCGACAACTACGACTCGTTCGTCTACAACCTCGTGCAGTACCTCGGGGAGTTGGGCGCCGAGCCGCTGGTGCACCGCCACGACGAGTTGACCCTCGACGCCCTGGTCGATCTGGCCCCCGACGCCGTGCTGGTGTCGCCGGGTCCGGGCCGACCCGAGGACGCCGGGGTGTCGAGCGAGGCCATCCTCCGGTTCGGCACCGCCGGCGTGCCGGTGCTCGGGGTGTGCCTCGGCCACCAGGCCATCGGCGCCGTGTTCGGCGGCGACGTCGTCCGGGCGCCCCAGGTGATGCACGGCAAGACGTCGACCGTCCACCACGACGGGCGCGGCGTGTTCGCCGGGCTGCCCGAGCCGTTCACCGCCACCCGGTACCACTCGCTGGTCGTCGACCGGGCGAGCGTGCCCGACGTGCTCGAGGTCAGCGCCTGGACCGACGACGGCCTGGTGATGGGCCTGCGTCACCGGGAGCACCCGATCGAGGGCGTCCAGTTCCACCCCGAGTCGATCCTCACCGAGTCGGGCCACGACCTGCTCGCCAACTTCCTCGCCGTCGCCCGCGTCTGACCGTCGACGGGCCATCGCTCAGGGCAGGCGCGCCCGACCCCGCGACACGCGCGCGAGTCCGTCGGCCTCGAGCGCCGCGAGCGCCTCGGCGTCGAGCTCTCCGACCGGGACCGGCCCCTCGCGGAGCCGGGCCATGACCTGGCCCCGCCGCTGGCGGAACGACCCCTCGAAGCGGGCCTGGCGCACTCGCACCTCACCCGCCAGCACGCCGGTCGTCGCGCACCGCTGCCGGAGTGGGCACTGCGGACAGTCGGGCTCACGCGGTCGGCACACCATCGCGCCGACGTCCATGAGGGCGAGGAGCCGGTCGCGCCCGCGCAGCGGTGCACCGATGGTCACCGTGGCGGCTTCGGCCTCGGTGTCGGTGAGGAGCCGACCCGACACCCGTTGCGCGACCCGCCGGATGTTGACGTCGACGGCCGGCACGTCGACGTCGTCGGCCTGGGCCAGGACCGCCGCAGCCGTGTAGCGGCCCACGCCCGGCAGGGTGCGGAGGTCGTCGGGCCAGCCGTCGCGCGCCAGGATCACCGCGGTGTCGTGGAGGTGGCGCGCCCGACGCGGATAGCCGAGACGTCCCCACGCGCGGATCACCTCGGCGGGTCCGGCCGCCGCCATCGCCGCCGGTGCAGGGAAGCGGGCCGAGAACTCCGGCCAGACTGCGGCGACGCGCGGCACCTGCGTCTGGTGGAGCATGACCTCCGACATCAGCACGAACCACCGGTCTCGAGTCGCGCGCCAGGCGAGGTCGTGGCGCCCGTGCCGGGCGTACCAGGTGCGCAGCGACGGCGGCCGCGGCACGGTCAGTTGGCGGTGATGACGACGGTGGTGCCCCGGGCAGCCTTGCCGCCCGCCGGGCTCTGGCTGATGATCCGGGCGTTGGTCGCGCCCTGGTTGAACACCACGTTGAAGCCGGCGTTGAGGAGTGCGGCCTGCGCCTCGGCCGGGGTCAGCCCGACCACCGACGGGACGTCGACCTCGGCCGGTCCCGACGACACCACGATCTCGACGGTCGCTCCCTTGGCGACCCGTGTGCCGGCGGCCGGCACGGTGCTGATCACGGTGTCCTTCGGGACGGCGTCGCTCGGGAAGTCGACGATCTTGGGGCTCGCTCCGATGAACGTGACGATGCTGACGGCGTCGGCCTTCGACTTGCCGCGCAGCTCGGGGAGGTCGGCACCCGGCTCCGCAGCGACCTGCAGGGTCACGGTCGACCCCTTGGCGACCTTGGTCTTGGCGACCGGATCGGTGGCGAGCACCGTACCGGGGGTCTTGTCCGATTCGACGTCCTTGCGGACTGCGACCAGGCCGAGGCGCTGCAGGGTCGCAGCCGCCGTGTCGTAGGTCTGGTTGGTGAAGTCGGGGAGCGTCACCTCGGCGCCGCTGACGGTGAGCACGATGCTCGAGCCCTCGTCGGCCATACGCCCACCGGCGGGGTTCTGCGCCAGGACGGTGCCCGGGGCCTGGGTGCTCGTCTCGTCGTCGAGGCGGGTGACCTTGAAGCCGGCGGCCTGGAGGGTGGCCGACGCCGACTCGAAGGGCTGGGTGACGACGTTGGGCACCTCGAGGCTGCGCACCGCCGGGCCGGACGTGTCGGACTTCATCCCGAACAGCAGGTACCCGACCACCACGGCGAGCAGGCCGAGCCCGATCACCGCGGCCACGATCCCGCCCCACTGGCGCCGCGGCGGTGCCGGGGGCGGCACCATCTGCTGGGCGACGGCGGC
>JAFMJM010000352.1 GCA_017853455.1 Acidimicrobiia bacterium
TGCCCTTGCCGTCGGAGTTGTTCTTGTAGACGACGATCTCCTGGCCGGGGTCGAGGAACCGCGACGCCGCCTGCATCGAGCGGGCCAGGATGCGCTCCCCCGCCTTGTCGGCGATCACCGCCGTGCGGGCGTCGAGGCACTCGGGGGTGGAGTACTCGGGGTGGGCGTGGTCGACGTAGTACCGGGCGCCGTTGGTGAGCACGGTGTTGACGAGGTGCGTCTCGACGATCGGCGCCATCGCCCCGGGCTCGGCCGCCCCGCGGGCGTCGCGGTCGGGCCGCTCGTCCTCGAAGTCCCAGCCGACCCGCCGCTGCTCGACGTAGGCGTTGATCAGGATCGACGACGCCAGCACCGGGTTGGGGTCGGGTGCCCCGCGCAGGACGACCCCGAACTCCGTCTCGACGCCACAGACCTTGGGGACCGCCACGGGGCGAGCCTAGGGGGTCTAGAGGTACTGGCCGGTCGTGACCCGCTCGATCTGCCGACCGCCCTCGGCGGACTCGCCGTGGTTGACGAGCGTGCGGATGAACACGATGCGCTCGCCCTTCTTGCCCGAGATCCTGGCCCAGTCGTCGGGGTTGGTCGTGTTGGGCAGGTCCTCGTGCTCGCGGAACTCCTGGCGCACGGAGGCGACGAGGTCGTCGGTGCGGATGCCCTTCGGGCCGCCCTCGATCTGACGCTTGATGGAGAGCTTCTTGGCCCGCCGCACGATGTTCTCGATCATCGCGCCCGACGAGAAGTCCTTGAAGTACAGGTCCTCCTTGTCTCCACCCTGGTAGGTGACCTCGAGGAACCGGTTCTCCTCGTCGGTGGAGTACATGTAGTCGACGGTCGCGGCGATCATCGCGTCGACGGCCGCGGCGGTGTCGGCGTGGGCCTGCACCTCGTCGTCGGCGATCGGCAGCGACGGGGTGAGGTAGCACGAGAAGATCTTGCGGGCCGACTCCTCGTCGGGGCGCTCGATCTTGATCTTCACGTCGAGGCGCCCCGGGCGCAGGATCGCCGGGTCGATGAGGTCCTCCCGGTTGGAGGCGCCGATGACGATGACGTTCTTCAGGCTCTCGACGCCGTCGATCTCGGCGAGGAGCTGCGGCACGATCGTGCTCTCCATGTCGGAGGAGATGCCGGTGCCGCGGGTGCGGAACAGCGAGTCCATCTCGTCGAAGAACACGATGACGGGCACGCCCTCCTCCGACTTCTCGCGGGCCCGCTGGAACACCTGGCGGATCTTGCGCTCGGTCTCGCCGACCCACTTGGTGAGCAGCTCGGGACCCTTGATGTTGAGGAAGTAGGAGCGGGTCGAGGAGTTGCCGGTCCGCTCCGCCACGCGCTTGGCCAGCGAGTTCGCGACGGCCTTGGCGATCAGGGTCTTGCCGCAGCCCGGCGGCCCGTACAGCAGGATCCCCTTCGGCGGCTCGAGCCGGTGCTCCTCGAACAGGTCGGCGTAGAGGTAGGGCAGCTCGACGGCGTCCTTGATGAGGTCGATCTGGTCGTCGAGCCCACCGACGTCCTCGTAGGAGACGTCGGGAACCTCTTCGAGTACGAGATCCTCGACCTCGGGCCGGGGCAGCTTCTCGACGATCAGGTTGGAGCGCAGGTCGAGGAGCAGGTGGTCGCCGGCGCGCAGCACGCTGCCCACCATCGGCCCCGCGAGCTCGCAGACCCGCTCCTCGTCGGCCCGACCGACCACGAGGACCCGGCGCTCGTCCTCGAGGACCTCCATGAGGATCACGACCTCACCGGCCGACTCGAGCCCCCGCGCCAGGACGACGTTGAGCGACTCGTTGAGGGCGACCTCCTGGCCGCGCTCGAGGGTGTCGACGTCGACCTCGGGGTGGACCGACACCCGCATCTTGCGCCCGGCGCTCAACACGTCGACCGTGCCGTCGTCGTTGACGTTGAGGAAGGTGCCGTAGGCCGAGGGCGGCATGGTGAGCTTCTCGACCTCGTCGCGCAGCGCGGCGATGTGCTCGCGGGCCTCGCGGAGGGTGGCCGACAGGCGCTCGTTGGACGAGACCGCCTGGGCGAGCTGACCCTTGACCTCGAGGAGCCGCTCCTCGAGGGTCCGGACCCGCGACGGCGCCTCCTGGAGCCGGCGGCGCAGGACGAGGATCTCGTCGTTGAGGTGCCGGATGCGGTCCTCGGTGGTGTCGTCGTGGGCGTCGGGGCCGGTCTCGCCGGTCGTACGGGGGTCGTCCGTCATCGCCGCCACCTCCTCTCGCCGGGCCGTGTCGCGCAACATACACGGGCCCCCCACCCGGTCCGGACCACCTCCGGCGGGTCCCGGCGGGCGGCCCGGATCCCGCCCGTTCCGGTTGAGCGGGGCCCACCGCGACGGCTAGCCTCCGTGATCGTCCGACCCCGGGAACCGGGGTGACCACCCACCACCTGGAGGAACGCCAATGAAGGTCTGGATCGATCAGGACCTGTGCACCGGCGACGGGCTCTGCGAGGAGATCGCTCCCGACGTGTTCACCCTGCTCGACGACGGCCTGGCCTACGTCAAGGAGGGTGGCAAGGTGTTCTCCGACCCGGGAGGTGCCGAGGGTCTCGCCAACGTGCCGGCCGGCATGGAGGAAGCGACCATCGAGTCCGCCGAGGAGTGCCCCGGCGAGTGCATCTTCATCGAGGTCGACTGACCCACCGCTCGAGCGGGCACCCCGGTGACGGGGTGACCGACGACCGAGGCCCGGGCCC
>JAFMJM010000353.1 GCA_017853455.1 Acidimicrobiia bacterium
GGAACCCGAGCCACGCGAGCGCCTCGGCCTGGTAGCTCCGGAGCTCACCGACGAACCCGGCCGGGGTCCCGACCTCGGTGTCGGCGAGGCGTCCGGCGGCGTCGAGCAGGTCGGCCGCCCATCCGCCCCCCTCCACCGAGATGCCCCCGGCGAGCGGCGAGCCCTCGAGCCCGAGGGCCAGGCGCAGCATGTCGGCGCCCGACATCCGGGTCCGGTCGGCACGCTCGGCCAGGGCGGCGGCGGCGGCGACCAGGTCGGCCTTGTCGAGGGCGACCCAGCGACCACCGGTGTGGATGAGGGGTCGGGCCTCGCGGGCGAGGCGGGCGATGTCGGCGGCGGTGAGCTCGACGTCGTCGAAGACGGCCGACCACCGCACGTCGGCGAGCTGGTGCGCGCCCACGGCGGTCGAGGTCTCCTCGGCGAACACCCGCAGCGACGGACGGGGCCGGTGCAGCGAGAGGGCCGGGACCCGGACGTCGAACCCGGCGGCGGCGAGGCGCGGCCCGATGTCGGCCATGATCTCCCACGCCTCGTCCTGGGTGACGATCGTGTGCCCGCGGCGGTCGACGCCGGGGCGGGCGAGGGCGGGGACCATCCGCTCGATGCGGCCGATCTCGTGCTCGAGGTCGGCCCGCTCGCTGCGGGCGTCGACGATCGCCCGTTCGATCGGGACCAGGCCCCCCTTGCCGTTCTGGGCGAACACCGCGAGGTCCCAACCGTCGAGCGGTCGGGCGGGGGCCTCGAGGCGGACGACGATCGGGGGGTGCTCGCGGATGACGGCCCGCGCCCAGTCCTCGGCTCGGGCCACGAGCTCGCCCGCCACCTTGGTCGGGGCGTCGAAGGCGCTCCCGTCGAGCCGACCGAGGAACGCCTCGGTGACGTCGTTGGCGGTGCGGACCACGGGCGGAGGGGCGGGGACCTCGACCCGGCGGGCGCTGTCACGGCAGATGGCGTCGACCATGCCGGTCAGGGCCGACCGGACCAGCGCCTTCGCGTCGACCGACGGATCGAGGGCCAGGACGCTCCCGGGCATCGCCTCGACGAAGTCGCCGAGGCGGTCCGGGTCGATCAGCGCCGGGGTCCAGCGGACCGAGTACGACGAGGTGTTGGCGCGGGCGGACGGCGCGTTGGCGCGGCGTCGGCGTTGGCGGAGCAGCGGGACCACGGCGCCCCGGGCGACGAGCTCGACCGCCCAGGTCGCGACGCGACCGAGCCAGTCGACCCCGGCGCCGACCTCGACGCCGAGTTGACCGGACCCGGCGGCGACCAACCAGCCGAGCACCTCGCCGACGGGCGCGGCGACGGCGTCGGCCCGACCGGAACCGGGTACCGGCACGCCGCCGTGGGGCACCCAGGGGCTTCCCGGAGCGTCGGCCTCGCCGAGCATGGCCGTCACCGTGGTGGCGTCGGCCGGGTCGCAACCGGGGCCGGCGGCCCAGGCGACCACCCGGCCGGGCTCCCACGACACCTGGAGGCGGACCTCGGCGGGTACCGAGGCGTCGGGGTCGACGTCCCGGACGGTGGTGGCTGCCGGCGCGGCCGACGGACGCATGCCGGGCAGGGGGACACCGGTGAACCGTGACCAGGCCTCGGTGAGGCGCTGGTGGTCGGCTTCGGCGTCGGCGACGACCTGGGCGCGCTCGGGGCCCTGGACGCGGCGGGCGGACACGAGGTGCTGTTCCCCGGCCCGCACGAGGCGGACCAGGACGGCACGCCAGGCAGCCCGGTCGGCCTCGAGGGTCGCGACCTGCTCCGGGGTGGCCAGGCCCTCGGCCTCGAGCTCGACGAACCACTCGAACTCCCACGGCTCCACCGGGGCGAGGGGTCGGGCGTCGGCCGGACGCGACCCGTCGGGGTCGGGGGTGATGGTCGGGGGAGGAGTCGTCATGGCTGCAATCGATGTGGGGGGACGGTGCCGTGCACGCGCGTGACGCGGGGGCCGGGCGTTCGTCCGGGTTCGGGCCGGGAGCCGGCCGCGTTGCCAACGAGGATCCGGGTGGGGCGCAGGCGCCCGGAGAGAGCGGGTCGCGGATCCGGCGACCCTGGCCCGGTGCAACCGGCGGCCGAGGCCGTCCGGGCGGTGGGCTCCACCGGGGTCCGGGGACCCCGATCGGGGCCACTCTAGGCGGCGGGGGTCCCGGCGGCGAGCCGGGCGACCGCCCGGGGTGCGACGACGGCCACGAGCGCCCGGGCCCGGACCCGGGCGGTGGTCCGCCGCCCGGTGAGCAGGGCCACCGCGGCCCGGCGGGAGCCCGCGGTGCCGGCCCGGCACCGGTCCCGGACGTCGACCCAGCCGACGTGGCTGCGCCGTCGACGGTCCGCCCGTCGGATCCAGGGCAGCTGGGCCCGCAGGTGGCGCACGTAGGCGTCACGGGCGGTGCGCTCGGCGGGCGAGAGGCGATCGGCCGGGACGGCCCGGCGGCACCGGATCGAGGCCGGGACGAAGTCGATCAGGTTGTTCGATCCGTTCCCGCCGTGCCAGCGGTAGCGGGTGACGACGTCGGGGTGGTGGTGGAAGCACTGCCCCAGCCCGAAGACCGCTCCGTAGAACAGTCCGAGGTCCTCGAACGGATACGACTCGTCGAATCCGCCCAGCGCGTCGATGGTGGATCGGCGCAGCATCGTGGCGGGCATCAGCGGCCCCAGTTCGCCGAGCAGGTCGAGGCGCGCCCGCACCGGGTCGTTGGAGAG
>JAFMJM010000059.1 GCA_017853455.1 Acidimicrobiia bacterium
GCCGCCAGCACGACGTCGTCGGCGTCGGGCGGACCGGACGGAGCGGCGTCGTCGGGTCGCCCGGTCACACGCCGCTCCAGAAGTCGTCGTCGAGGTCGTCCCGACGGATCCGGTCACGGAACTCCGCCTGGGCGGCGCGCCGGCGACGGGCGTCCTCGCGCCGCTCGGCCCGGTCGGGCGCCCCGGACACCGGGACACCGAGCCACCGGCGCCGACCCCGCCACGCGACCACGAGGACCAGCGCCCAGAGCACCCCCTGCCCCACCACCATCAGCGTCGTCGGGCCCTGGGCGTCGTAGCGGACCGTGACCCGCTGCTTCGACCGCACCGAATAGGCGTTGCCCCAACCGAACGCCCGGCCGTGGGGCAACGTGGCCCCGCCCTCGGCGATCCAGTGCCGGTCGAAGTTCTGGGCGAGCAGCACCGTGCCCGGGCCGACCGGCTGGTCACCCAGAGCGGCCACGTCGGCCGAGAGATCGAGGTCGACGGTGGCGCGCACCGGGTCGGTCGGGCCCGTCGGCACGACCGCCCGCGACTCGACGAACGCGGTGACCGGGATCCAGGCCGCGTTCTCGTAGAGGTGCAGCCCACTGGCCGCCTGCAGTTCGGCCAGGTCGAGCTGGTCGGCGAAGCGGGTCCGCAGCCCGGGGATCGCACGCGCCGCGGTCCCGCCGGGGCCGTTGCGGGTCGGGAGCGCGACGTACCGGATCCCCATCGGACCGACGAGGCGACCGAGACGGTTCGTCCGGCCGTCGAGGGCCAGCTCGACGGCGTCGCGCAGGGCGGCGTCACCGACCCCCGCCGGGGCCCGGACGATCTCCCGGGCGTCGCCCCCACCGTCGAGGGTGACGGCGTAGCCGATGCCGGGTCGGACCTCGAACGGGTCGGTCGGCAGGACCGCCGGGTCGCCGACCCACAGCACCCGGAACCGACCGGCGAAGAGGCGGTCGGCGGTGAACGACAGCGATTCGTCCCATCCCCGGCGCGGTGCGTGCCAGCGACCGCCGACCGAGTCGGCGAGGTACCCGGCGGCGGCCAGGGTCAGCCCCGCCGCGGCCAGCACCGCAGCCAGCTGACGCCATCCGAACCGGGCCCGGCGGAGCTCGTCGGTGAAGGCTCCCACGGCGAGGCCGGCCGCCACCGCCAGGCCGAGTGCCGTCGCGACGAGCGCACCCTCCGGGGCGGGGACCCGGGCGTCCGGCCAGATCTGGGCGGGCACGTAGACCGCCGCCACACCGGCAGCGGCCAGCAGCCAGGCCCGGGCCACCCAGGTGAGCCGCGGACCCGTTGCGACCAGGAGACCGAACGCGGCCACCACGTAGAAGCCCCACGACGTGACCCCGGCGCCGGCGGGACCGGTGTGCATCCGCAGCACGTCGGTGAACGGGATCTTCGCCAGGTACTGGTCGAAGGCGAAGGCACCCGGGTCGTCGCGGAACGCGGTGACCGAGGTGACCCAGGGAAGCAGGAGGACCGCACCCGCCACGAGGCCGGCACCGGCCACGACCAGGCCCCGGAGCGCGGCGGCGACGTCGCGCCCGGTGCACAGCGACCCGACCAGGACGACCACCGCCACCAGCACGACGAACAGCGCCGCCGGCGGGAAGAACGCCGTGGCCAGAGCCGAGGTGGCGGCCAGGGCGAGGAGCGCCCGTCGCCGGCTGCCCCGGGCCTCGACGTCGGCGAAGCCCGCCGCGCGTACGAGGCTGAGCACGATGTACGGGGCACATCCGAACAGCACCAACGGACCCAGGCGACCACCGGCGATGGCGTTGCGGGCGACCGGCGAGATGCCGTAGAGGATGGCGGCCGTCATCGCGGGCCCGCGGGCGGCGCCGAGCCGACGGACCAGCCGCGACACGCCGAGCGGCCCGAGCACCAGGACCAGCACCACGAGCACGGTCCGGGCGAGACCCGGATGGTCGAACACGACGAGCGTCAGCGACGCCATCGCACCGAGGGCACCCGACGCCGGTCGGGCGGCGCCGAGCCCGGTGTGGCGCCACGCCGAACCGGCGGCGTCGAACATGGCGCCCGCACCCGTCCACGGCACGAGGTCGCCCACCGCCGGCATGCCGTTGGACAACAGGAGCCGGGAGCCGAAGGCCAGCACCACGAGGTAGCACGCGAAGAGCACGGTGCCCGGATGACGCAACGCGTCGAAGACCTGATCGGCGCCGGCGCGCAACCGGTCGCCCATCGACTCCACGCGTTCGTCCGCGTGATGGTGGGCGAGGAACGACTGCAGCCGCGCCGACCAACCGATCTGCAGCTCGCGCAGGGCCGCGTCGGGCACCGACCGCAGGGCCTGGGCCCGTCGTCGCGACCGACGGATCTGGCGCAGGTGGAACAGGCACCACCACCACGCCCGGGCGTCGGCGATGCCCTCGGCCCGACGCCGACTGAACAGGAAGATCAGCGCCTCGACCGCCGAGCCGATCAGCCCGCACGGGACGATCAACGCCAGCGTCGCCCCCGAGTAGCAGGTGAACACCGTGCGTACCCGACGGCGGGCCCGCTCCCGCACGTCGGGGCGGGTGCGTTCCCCCACCGGCAGCACGGTCTGGGCGACCCGGGCATCGGGGACGACCATCACCCGGGCGCCGGCGATCCGCGCCCGCCAGCACAGGTCGAGGTCGGCCGAGCCCGGATCGGCCTCGGGGTCGAACCCGCCGAGCGCGGCGAACAGGTCGGTGCGGACGAGCATCGTGGCATCGGTGACGAAGAAGACGTCACGCACGGCGTCGTGCTGCTCCTGGTCGAGCTCGCCGGGCTCGATGCCGGTGTGGGCGCCGCCGAACCGGTCGATGGCCCGCCCGACGTCGACGAGCACCTCGGGGTCGTCACGGTCGACGATCTTCGGGCCGACCACGCCGGCGTTGGAGCGGTAGGCCTCCTCGACGAGCAGCCGGACGGCGTCGGGGGCCAGCACGACGTCGGAACGGAGGAAGCACCAGAAGGCGGGGACCTCGGCCAGCCCGGTGCAGGCGTTGGCGGCCTCGGCGAAGCCGAGGGCCCGGACCCGTTGGACGGCGGCGTCCGGCACGACCGAGCGGACCCGGTCGGCGAGGTCGGAGCGCTCGGCGGCGTCGACCACGAGCAGCCGGAGCCCGGGATAGTCCTGGGCGGCCACGGAGGCGAGCGTGGCGCCGAATCCGGCGGCGTCGTCGGACTCCCCGTCGCCGTCGGCGACCAGGACCACCACCACCGGGGGCGCCACCGGCGTCTCGTCGGCGCCGTCGTCCCCGGTCGGGTCATCGGCGAGGAGCAGCCGTCGGTCGAGGGGGTCGCCAGTGCTCATGGGGTGTGGGGAGGCTACCGGCGCCATCCGCACCACCGGGGCTGCTTGCAAGAGTTAGCACTCTGCGGTATTCTGTGAGCACGTCGCCTCCTCCGGCGACCCGACCGATGGAGCACCCCATGGACACCACCACCGAGGCCAGCACCGAGGCCACCACCGACACCACCGCCGAGACGACGGCCGGGACCGCCACCGAGGCGCCCGAAGCCCCGTTCGTCGCCGAGGTCCGCACGCGCGTCGAGGCCATCGCCCGCGACGTCGTCGCCCACACGACCTCCGTCGCCGTCCAGGTCGGCGACCTCGCCGGCGTGACCGCCGAGCGGGTCCGCAGCGAGCTCACCTCGGTCCGCGACGGCGGCCGGGAGCGGCTCGGCGACGCCCGTGGCAGGGTCCAGCCCGTGGTCGAGCAGGTCCAGGCCCGGGCCACGCACTTCGTCGGCGCCGGGATCGAGCGGGCCCGCACCCTCGTGGGCCGCGGCGCCGACCGCGCCGCCTGAGGCCTCGCCCGGCGGCCGGGGCAGCACGCCGGGGTAACGTCCCCGGCGTGCTCACCGCCCTCGCCGGTGGCGTCGGCGCCGCCCGCTTCCTCCGGGGCCTCGTCGACGTCGTCGACCCCGACACCGTGACCGTCGTCGTCAACACCGGCGACGACGACGAGTTCCACGGCCTCTGGGTGTGTCCCGACCTCGACAGCGTGACCTACACCCTCGCCGACGCCCACGACCGCGAGCGCGGCTGGGGTCTCGCCGGCGAGACGTTCGTCACCGTCGACGCCCTCGGCCGCTTCGGGGACGACACCTGGTTCCGCCTCGGCGACCGCGACCTGGCGACCCACCTCCACCGGACCGAGCGGCGACGGGCCGGCGTCCCGCTGCACCGGATCACGGCCGACATCGCGTCGGCCTGGGGCGTCCGGAGCCGCCTCCTCCCCATGACCGACGACCGCGTCGCCACCCGCATCACGGCGCGGGGCCCCGACGGCACCACCGAGTACGCCATGCAGGAATGGTTCGTGCGCGAGCGGGCCGAGCCGGTCGTCGAGGCGGTCGCGTTCGCCGGTGCGGCCGACGCCCGCCCCGCACCGGGGGTGCTCGAGGCACTGCACGACGCCGAGACCATCGTGCTGTGCCCCAGCAATCCCGTCATCTCGATCGGGCCGATCCTCGCCGTCCCCGGAATCCGCGAGGTGCTCGTCGAGCGTCGCGACCGGGTCGTCGGGGTGAGCCCCATCGTGGGCGGTCGACCGGTGAAGGGCCCCGCCGACCGGCTGATGGGCCCGCTCGGGATCGACGTCTCGAGCGTCGGCGTCGCCCGTGCCTACCGCGACTTCTGCTCGGCCCTCGTGATCGACGTGCGCGACGCGGCCGACGCCGACGCCGTCGCCGCCCTCGGGGTCCGGCCCGTCGTGACCGACACCCTCATGCGCGACGCCCGGATCGCCGCCGCCCTGGCCCGCGAGACCCTCGCTGCGGTCTGAGCCGTGCTCACCCTGATCCCGATCCACGGCATCGGCGAGGTCCGGCCCGGCGACGAGATCGCCACGCTCGTCGCCGACGCCGCCGCCGCCCAGGACACCCCGCTGCAGGACCGCGACTGCGTCGTGGTGACCCAGAAGATCGTGTCGAAGGCCGAGGGTCGCCTCGTGGCCCTCGACCCCGACGACCCCGCGGCGCGGCGGGCGCTCGTCGAGCAGGAGTCGCGCCGGATCGTCCGCCGCCGCGGCGACCTGATCATCAGCGAGACCCACCACGGGTTCGTGTGCGCGAACGCCGGCATCGACCTGTCGAACGTCGAGGCCGGTCAGGCCGCCCTGCTGCCCGTCGATCCGGACGGCTCGGCCCACCACGTCCGCAACGCCCTGCGGGCCCGGTACGGCGTCGAGGTGGCCGTCATCGTCTCCGACACCTTCGGCCGCCCCTGGCGGCTCGGCCTCACCGACGTCGCGATCGGCGTCGCCGGCATCGCCGCCGTCGTCGACCTGCGCGGCACCGCCGACGCCCTCGGCCGCGAGCTCCACGTCACCGAGGTGGCGATCGCCGACGAGATCGCCGGTGCGGCCGAGCTCGTGATGGGCAAGTCGGCGGGCGTCCCCGCGGCGGTGGTCCGCGGTCTCGATCCCGAGTGGTTCGGACCCGGTGCCGGACGCGACCTCGTCCGCGACCCCCGCGACGACCTGTTCCGCTGATCCGCCCCGAGCCGTCGAGGAGCACCGTGACCGTCCCCCCGTTCGTCGAGGCCCGCCGCTCGATCCGGGCGCTGTCCTCCGAACCGGTCCCGCGCGACGTCCTCGACGACCTCGTGACCGCCGCGTGTCTGGCCCCTGCGCCCCACCACTCCCGCCCCTGGCGCTGGGTCGTGATCGACACCCCGGAGGGTCGCCACGACCTGGCCCACGGCATGGGCGAGCAGTGGCGGGCCGACCTCACCGCCGACGGGGTGCCGACGGGGCGCATCGACGAGCTGGTCGCGGCCTCGACCGCCCGCCTCACCGCCGCGCCCGCCCTGGTGCTCGGGTGCCTGACCTGGGACGGACTCGACCGCTACCCCGACGAGACCCGTCGTCGCGCCGAGTGGGGCATGGCGCTCCTGTCGCTCGGCGCCGCCGTCGAGAACCTCATGCTGGCGGCGGCCGACGCCGGATACGCCTCGTGCTGGGTCGCCGCCCCGATCTTCTGCCCGGAGGCCGCCCGGACCGCCCTCGCGCTCCCCGCCGACTGGTCCCCCACCGCGCTCGTCCTGGTGGGCCGACCGGCCGACGACGTCACCCCGCCCCCGCGTCCCGCCCTCCCCCTCGACGACCTCCGCACCCACCGCTGACGCGGCGGCATCACTCCGGTCGGTCGGCGACGAGGATCTCGTCACGGACGGTGCCCGCCTCGGGGATCGTGGCGTCGGGGCCGACGATGCAGTCGACCACGTCGGAGGCCCGCCCGATCTCCGCCCCGTCGAGCAGCACCGACCCGTCGACCCGGGCCCCGTAGCCGACGACACAGCCGGCGCCGACCGAGGTCCGGGCGACGTACGCGCCCGGACCGACCGCGGAGTCGGCGCCGATCAGTACCGGCGGCACCAGCCGGGTCGAAGCGTCGATCACGGCGCCGGGCTGGATCCAGATCCCGGGCTCGGTCTCGGTGGCGTCGGCGACCGGCGGTCGGCCGACCGCGCCCGCCAGCACGTCGAGGTGGGCCGCCCGGTACTTGTCGGGGGTCCCGATGTCGAGCCAGTAGACGTCGTGCTCGAGGGCGTAGAGGGCGCCCCGTCCCTCGAGCATGCGCGGGAACGTCTCGCGCTCGATCGACACGTTGATCCCCGCCGGGATGCGCTCGAGCACCGACGGCTCGAGCACGTAGGTGCCGGCGTTGATCCAGTCGGTCGGCGCCTGGCCGGGCGGCGGCTTCTCGACGAACGCCTTGACCTCGCCGTCGGGGTAGGTCGGAACCACACCGAACGCCGACGGATCGGTGACCCGCACCAGGTGGATCGTCGCCCGGGCGTCGCGCTCGTCGTGGAACCGGACCAGCGCCGAGAGGTCGAGCGCGGTCAGGACGTCGCCGTTGCAGACGACGAACCGCTCGTCGATGCCGGCGGTCTCCGCCGCGAAACGGATCGCGCCAGCGGTCCCGAGCGGCTCGTCCTCGACCGCGTACCGCAGGCGCAGGTCACCGAAGCGGTCGTCGGGGAAGTGGGCCCGGAAGGCGTCGGGGAGGTACCCGAGCGACAGCACCACCTCGTCGATGCCCGACGCCGCCATCCACGTCAGCTGGCGCTCCAGGAACGGCCGGTTGGCGATGGGCAGCAGCGGCTTCGGGGTGGCGTAGGTCAGCGGCCGCAGCCGCGTCCCCTCGCCGCCCACCAGGACGACGGCCTTCACCGGTTCACTTCGTGGTGGTGGAGGAGGTGGCGTCGGCCGGGGCCGTCGTCGGCGTCGCGGCTCCCACCGTCGTGTCGGTGACCCCCGGGTTGTCGACGGCGGTCGGCGTGCACGACTTCTTGTTGATCGCCCCCGACGGTGCGCCGTCGTTGCTCGGTGCGCTCGCCGCGTTGGGCGGCACCGGCATCGTGTCGCCCTTGGCGACGAAGCCCACGGCCAGGATCTCCTGGTCGCGCAGCGGCCGGTCCGACGGATCGCCGGTCACGACCTTGCAGTCGACCTCGAACACGACCTTCCCGGGCTTGCCCTTGCCGGCATTGCCGGCCTCGTCGGGACAGCGGTCGCCGTTCTTCCACTCGGTCTGCGTGGGGTCGGCGGTCGGACCCGACCAGAGCTTCAGCGAGTCGGAGGTGACGGTCCAGCCGCCGTACTTCAGGAACTCCCCGAACGTGGCGTTGCGCCCGGCCTCGGCCGACGTGAACGGGTGGATGTGGATGAAGCCGTCGCCGTGGGTGTGGATCCCGGCCCGGATCGCCGCGTTCGCCCGGGAGTTCTCGAACTCGCCCGGGTTGGGCAGCCAGGTCCCGCAGACGTAGGCGGCGACGGCCGCGTGCCAGTGCTCGCCCACCTGCGGACCGCTCGCCGACGCCGAGTGGCGGTCGGCGACCGTGAAGTAGACGCCGAACGCGCCGACGAGCACCACCAGCACGACGGCGACGGTGAACCAACGGTTGGAGCGGCCCGGGTGTCCCCGGCGGCTGCGGGCCCGCAGCACGGCCCGCGACTGCTTCTTACGGAGCTTCATCGGTGGTGGAGGCTACCGGGTGCCCGACGCCGTTCACGGGCGCCGCCGGCCCCCCACCGCCGCCACCACCGACGCCACCGTGCCGCGCAGGGCCAGCACGACGGCGGCCGGGACGAGGAGCCAGCGCCGGGCCCCGTGCCAGTGCTTGGCCGCGTAGCGCCAGGAGGAGCGGTGGTGCTCGACCACCGTGCGGACGGGGCGCCGACCGGCGGAGAGCCCCTGGACGTGGGTCACCGTCCCGGCCGGCTCGTACCGGATCCGCCAGCCCGCCTCCCGGAGCCGCCGCCCGAGATCGACGTCCTCGAGGTACATGAAGAAGCGCTCGTCCCAGCCCCCGACGGCCTCGACCGCGCTCCGACGCAGCCACACCGCCGCCCCCGACACCCAGTCGACGTCGCGCGCCACGGCCGGATCGGCGTCGAGGTCGCGGTAGCGGCGGGTGAAGCGGTTGTGCGGACGCCACCAGCCGAGGCAGGCGTGGCCCAGGGCGTCGAGCGGCGACGGATCGCGCCGGGCCGACGGGTAGGTCGCCCCCGACGGCTCGAGCACGCGCGGCCCCGCCGCCCCCACGCCCGGTTCGGCGAACGCCGCCAGGAGGGCTGCGCCGGTCCCGGGCGCCACGACCAGGTCGGGGTTGCAGACCGCGACGACCGGCGCGGTGGTGGCGGCCGTGCCCCGGTTGGCCGCCGCGGCGTACCCGACGTTGCCCCCGCCGGTGAGGACGGCGACCGTCGGGCAGGCTGCCCGCAGCGCGTCCACGGAGCCGTCACGCGAGCCGTTGTCGACGACCACGACCTCGGGCGCTCCCGCCGAGACGTCGGCGAGCAGCGACTGCACGCAGGCGGTGAGGGCCGGGCCGGCCTCGTAGTTGACGACCACCGCCGCCCAGCGCGGTCCCACGGCTCAGCCCAGTCGTTCGGTCCGGTACCACGCGGCGAGCCGGGTGATCCCCTCACGCAGGTCGACGGTGGGTTCCCAACCCAGCTCGCGACGCGCCACGGTGATGTCGGGTCGACGCCGCGTCGGGTCGTCGGTCGGCAACGGCTCGAAGACGATCTCGGCGGTGGCGCCGGTGATCTCGCGCACGATCTCCGCGCACTCGAGCACGGTGAACTCGCCGGGGTTCCCGATGTTCATCGGGCCGTTCCAGGCGGAGGCGAGGAGGGCCAGGATCCCGCGGACCTCGTCGTCGACCCAGCAGAACGACCGGGTCTGGCTGCCGTCGCCGTAGACCGTCAGCGGCCGACCGGTGAGCGCCTGCTCCAGGAAGTTGGTGATGACCCGGCCGTCGCCGGGCGCCATGCGGGGCCCGTAGGTGTTGAAGATCCGCACGATCTTGACGTCGAGGGCGAACGTGCGGTGATGGGCCATGGCGATCGCCTCGGCGAAGCGCTTGGCCTCGTCGTAGACCGAGCGCGGCCCGACCGAGTTGACGTTGCCCCAGTAGGTCTCGGGCTGCGGGTGCACGAGCGGGTCGCCGTAGATCTCGCTGGTCGAGGCGAGCAGGAACCGGGCGTCGTTCCGGCGCGCCAGTTCCAGCGCGTGGCGGGTGCCCTCGGAGCCCACCGCCAGGGTCTCGAGCGGCCGGGCGAGGTAGGCGGGGGGACTCGCAGCGCTGGCGAAGTGCATCACGGCGTCGACCGGACCGTCGACGGGCAGCCCCGTGCTGACGTCGTGCTCGACGCACGTGAGGTCACCGGTCAGATGATCGAGGTTCGACCACCGCCCGGTCGAGCAGTCGTCGACCGCGACCACGGCGTCACCCGCCGCCAGCAGGTGCTCGCAGATGGTCGAGCCGAGGAACCCGGCGGCGCCGGTGACGACGACGCGACGCATCAGCGGCCGACACCCTGGTAGGCGAAGCCGAGGCGACGCATGGCGGCCGGGTCGAGGAGGTTCCGGGCGTCGACCACCCGCGGCTCGGCCATCGCCGAGACCACACGGGTGTAGTCGAGCCAGCGGAACTGGTCCCACTCGGTGAGGATGGCGAGCGCCTCGGCCCCCTCGGCCGCGGCGTAGGCGTCGGGAGCGATCTCGAGTCCCGGCACCATCACCGCGGCGGCCTCCCCCGCCACCGGGTCGAACGCCCGCACGGACGCGCCGGCCGCGACGAGCGCCCGGGTGATCTCGAGCGCCGGGGACTCCCGGAGGTCGTCGGTGTTGGCCTTGAACGTGAGCCCGAGCACCGCGACCCGCCGCCCGGCGAGGTCGCCGCCGGCGGCTTCACGGATGCGGTCGACGATGTGGGCCCGCTGGCGGTCGTTGACGTCGAGCACCCCCCGCAGGACGGAGAAGTCGTACCCGCACTCGGCGGCGGTGTGCAGCAGCGCAGCGGTGTCCTTCGGGAGGCAGGCGCCGCCGAAGCCCGGACCCGGCTGGAGGAACTCGGTGCCGATCCGAGGGTCGTAGCCCATGCCGAGGGCCACGTCGCGCACGTCGGCGTTGACCGCCTCGCAGACGTTGGCGACGGCGTTCATGAAGGAGATCTTCATCGCGAGGAAGGAGTTGGCGGCCTGCTTGACCAGCTCGGCCGACGCGGCGTCGGTCACGACCGTCGGGGCGGGCACCCCGCGGTAGAGCTCCGAGACCCGGACCGCGACCGCCGGGTCGTCGCAGCCGATCACGATCCGCTGCGGCTGCAGGAAGTCGCGCACCGCCGTCCCCTCCCGGAGGAACTCCGGGTTCGAGGCGACCCCGACCTCGTGACCGACGCCGGCCTCGGCGAGCCACCGGGCCACGAGCCGGGTGGTTCCCACCGGAACGGTCGACTTGTTGACGACCACGGTGCCGGGCGCGAGCAGCGGCGCGATCTCGGCGCACACCGCCTCGACCGCGGTGAGGTCGGCCCGTCCGTCGGACGCCTGCGGGGTACCGACGCACAGGAAGACGAACTCGGCCCCGACCACCGCGGCGGACGCGCCGTGCACGAACCGCAGGCGCGAGACCGACAGCCCCTCGGCGACGAGACCCGGAAGACCCTCCTCGAGGATCGGGATCTCGCCCCCGGACAGACGGGCGACCCGTTCGGCGTCGATGTCGGCGCAGCGGACCTCGTGGCCCAGGCGGGCGAAGCACGCCGCCGTGGTCAGCCCCACGTAGCCCGCACCGATGACGGCAACGTCGCTCATCCGAAGTCCTGCTCCCCGTCACCGAATGGTCGGGGCGAGTGTACGGTTCGGCTCCGGCGGGTCAGCGGGTCAGCGGGTCAACGACCCCGGGGCTCCCGACGCATGAACCACACGTCGAGCCCCGTGAGGTGGGTCTCACCCACCACCTCGAACCCGAGACGCCGGTAGAACACCACGTTGGCGGGCGTCTCGGTCTCGAGGAAGGCCACCTCGCCCTCGGCGTCCATGGCGTCACACAGGAGCCGCATCACCGCCGCCCCGACCCCGCGACCCTGCAGCCCCGGCTCGACGCCGACCGGCCCGACGTGCCAGTGCCGCTCCTCGCAGTGGTGGGCGTGGAGCTCGGCCAGGACCCGGGTCAGACGCTCGGGCGACCCCGGCGGCCCCTCCGGGCCCCCGCGCTGGCGGGTGACGGCGGCGGGCAGCTGCGCCACGAAGCAGGCGTCGGGCGCCGCCGCGGCCGCCGTGCCGATGACGTGCCCGGCCACCACCGCACCCCACACGGTCGGAGCGGGCACGACGGGCGGGGCGGCGAACCTCCGCCGCCACCATCCGCGCCGCTCCGCCGCCTGGTCGCGGAACGCGGCGTAGGCGGCGGCCTGACGTGCGATCGGGTCGGGACCCTGCAGGTAGACGAACAGGGGGTCGTCACGCAGCGCCCGCGCCGCGACCTGGTGGGCCGCCGGCCGTTCGGACGGGACCAGGAGCCGGAACTCGGGGAGCACCGGCGGCGGCGTCAGCCGCGGGCCTGGATCGCCTCGATGAGCTTGGGCACGACCTTGTTGACGTCACCGACGATGCCGAGGTCGGCGACACCGAAGATCGGCGCCTCACCGTCCTTGTTGATCGCGATGATGT
>JAFMJM010000060.1 GCA_017853455.1 Acidimicrobiia bacterium
CGGAGGTGTTGACGTAGATCTTCCACATCGAGGTGCCCATGTCGATCGGGCCCTCGCGCTCGAGCCACTGGGCGAGTTGGATGCGCGAGCCGCCCTCGTGGGCCATGTGGACCGCCTCGAGGACCCCGGGGATCTCCGTGCGGCTCTGGAGGGGTATCCCCATGACGTTCTGCCAGAAGTCGATGGAGCGCTCGAGATCGGTCACGTTGAAGCAGATCTGGCCGATGATCTGGGTCACGGTTCCCCCTTGGGTCGGTGCGTCGGTGGTCGGTCGGCGCAACCTAATCCAGGGGTGGGAGGTGGCGCACCTGCGCCCGTCGGGTCAGACGCCCTTCGGGACGTAGCGGGTGGCGGACCGACCGGGGAGCAGGAAGGCCAGGTCCCGCACCGCCCGCCGGTGCGCGATGCGCCACCGGCCGTCGTCGCCGCGCTCGAAGCGGTCGACGTAGCGGAGCGCACTGGTGAGGTGGGCTCCGTCGTCGGTGGTGGGGTCGAGGTGGGTGTGCATGGCGATGCAGTACGTCTCGACGGCGGCGGAGTCGCCCTCGAGGATGCACTCGTGGTTGCCCATGAAGTGCTGGGTGGCGCCGAACCGCTCGGCCATCGTGCGGTCGATGAGGTCGGTGACGACGTCGATCGACTCCTCCGGCCCGACCGGGAGGAGGTCGGAGTAGTCGACGGTCGTCCCCGGCACGAAGCAGTCGCGGAACGTCGTGAAGTCGCGCCGGTCGGCACTCACGAAGTAGCGCGTCACGACGTCGCGGATCTCGGTGCGGTCGAGGAGTCGACGGACCGCGTCGTCGGGGACCGGGGCGGTCGTCACTTCGGTGGGAAGCGCAGGGCGCCGTCGAGGCGGATCACCTCGCCGTTGAGGTACGGGTTCCGGGCGATCTGCTCGATCAGCAGCGCGAACTCCTCCGGCTCGCCGAGGCGCTTCGGGAACTGGACCTGGGCCACGAGCGGCTCCAGCATGGCGTCGGGCATCGACTTCATGATCGGGGTGCCCATGGTGCCGGGGGCGATGGTCATCACCCGCACGCCGAGCACGGCGAGGTCGCGTGCCATCGGAAGGGTCATGCCGATGATCCCGCCCTTGGCGGACGCGTAGGCGACCTGCCCGGCCTGGCCCTCGAGGCCGGCGATCGAGGCGGTCTGGACGATCACCCCGCGCTCGCCGTTGGCGTCGGGCTCGTTGGCGCCCATGGCCGCGGCGGCGAGCCGCGACACGTTGAAGGTGCCGACCACGTTCAGCTCGATCACCCGGCGGTAGTCGTCGAGGGGATGGGGGGTGCCGTCGCGGCCCACGGTCCGTCCGGCGATCCCACCGCCGGCCACGTTCGCGACGAGCGAGAAGGTACCGAGGCCCTGGGCAGCCTCGATCGCGTGCAGGACGTCGGCCTCCTCGAGGATGCTGCCGGGGATGCCGACGGCCAACGGCCCGAGCTCGTCGGCGAGCTGCTTCACGCCGACCTCGTTCATGTCGACGATCACGGTCGGCACACCCAGCCCGACGAAGTGTCGGGCGGTCGCGGCCCCGAGTCCGCCGGCGGCGCCGGTCACGATCACGGAACGTCCCTGGAGGTCCATCGTGGTCCCTGTCTGTCGTCGTCGGTCGTCGGGGTGGCCGCCGGGTCAGGTGGTCGGGCCCGGGTCGGATGACGGCCCATGTTCGCCCGGGTCGGCCGGATCCGTCACATCGGCCGCCGGGGCGTCGGACCCGACGGGGTCGGGGACGGGCAACGGCGGGCCGGGGAACGGCTGGGCCTCCCAGTGGAGGCCGCCCCGGTTGCGCTCGGCGAGCGCGCGCCAGACGGCGTAGGCCGCACCGGCCACGAGACCGGCGCCCACGATCCGGGTCCAGCGGGGCACGGGTCCATGGTGGCACGGTGCCGGGCCCGTTGCAGTTCCCCGGTGCGGCTGGCATCATGGGAGGCCATGACGAAGGAACTCGCCCCCATCTCCGGCCTCCTCCTTCTGTAGAGGCGAGCACCTCCCCGGTGCTCGCGGACGCCTCCTCGTGCCTTCGGGCCGGGGAGGCTTTTCGTTGCCCCACCCCGAGATCGACCACCGAACCGACCCGACGAGAGTGACGACATGAGCGACCACGTGAGGATCTTCGACACCACCCTGCGCGACGGCGAGCAGTCGCCGGGCATCGCCCTCGACACCGGCGAGAAGCTCGAGATCGCCGAGCAGCTGGCGCGCCTCGGGGTGGACGTCATCGAGGCCGGGTTCCCGATCGCCAGCCAGGGCGACTTCGAGGCGGTCGAGGCCATCGCCAGGACCGTGCGCGGGCCGGTCATCACCGGCCTGAGCCGCACCGGGTTCGCCGACGTCGACCGGGCCTGGGAGGCGGTCCGCCACGCCGAGCGGTCGCGGATCCACGTGTTCATCGCCACCTCCGAGATCCACATGGCGAAGAAGCTCCGCATGACCCGCGACCAGGTCAAGGCCGAGGCGGCCGCCGGGGTCGCCCGGGCGGCCTCGTACACCCCCGACGTGGAGTTCTCGCCCGAGGACGGCAGCCGCTCCGACGTCGACTTCATGTGCGAGGTGCTCCAGATCGCGGTCGACAACGGCGCGACGACGCTGAACATCCCCGACACGGTCGGGTACGGCGTGCCCGAGGAGTACGCCGCGCTGATCCGGCACGTCCTCGCCACCGTGAAGGGTGACTACGTCGTCTCGACCCACTGTCACGACGACCTGGGCCTGGCCGTCGCCAACTCGCTGGCCGGGGTCGTCGCCGGCGCCCGCCAGGTGGAGTGCGCCGTCAACGGCCTGGGGGAGCGGGCCGGCAACGCCGCGCTCGAGGAGATCGTCATGGCGATCCGCACCCGCGCCGACCACTTCGCCGGCCTCGAGACCTCGGTGCGCACCGAGGAGCTGGCCCGCACGTCGCGGCTGGTCTCCCGGCTCACCGGGTACGCGGTCCAGCACAACAAGGCCGTCGTGGGTCGCAACGCCTTCGCCCACGAGTCGGGCATCCACCAGCACGGGGTGCTGGCCGACCGCGAGACCTACGAGATCATCGACGCGGCGTCGGTGGGCCAGGAGGCCGCCCAGATCGTGCTGGGCAAGCACTCGGGCAAGCACGCCTTCTCCGACACCCTCGCCAAGATGGGCATCACGGTCCAGGGCGACGCCCTCAACCAGGCGTTCACCCGCTTCAAGGAGCTGGCCGACCGCAAGGTGGAGATCACCGAGGCCGACCTCGAGGCGATCGTCGCCGAGGAGCTCGGCGACAGCGCCGTCAACCGCTTCGAGTTCATCGACCTCATGCTCTCGGGCGGCACCAAGGTCACCCCGACCGCCCGGGTCGTCCTGCGCGACGGCGACGGCACGGTGGAGGCCGAGGCGAGCGGCAACGGGATGGTCGACGCGGCCTGCAGCGCCATCGGCGCCGCGACCGGGGTCACCGGGACGGTCGTCGACTTCAAGGTCTCGTCCGTCACCGGTGGACGCGACGCCCTCGGCGACGTGGTCGTCAAGTTGTCGGTCGACGGCCGCATGGCCTCGGGCCGTGGCGTCTCCACCGACATCGTCGAGGCGTCGGCGCGGGCCTACCTCAACGCCGTCAACAAGATCGTGCGGACCAAGGCCGAGCCGCGCGAGCGCACCGTCGGTCCCTGATCGGTCGGCGGCCCGCCCGGCGCGCCCTGCCATAATCCCGGCATGGGGTGGTCGGCGCCGGACGTGAGGATCTCGCACGCGCAGAACCTCGAGGACATCCGGCTCTGGAAGGCGTTGGCGGACCGTGAGCCCGGGTTCTGGGTCGACGTCGGTGCGGCCGATCCCGACCGGTGGTCGGTGACCCGGTTCTTCTCGGAGCGCGGGTGGACGGGGATCAACGTCGAGCCCGGCCCCGACTTCGACGCGCTCGTCGAGCGCCGGCCCCGTGACGTCAACGTGCGGGCGGCGGTCGGGGTCGAGGCGGGAACGGTGGCGTTCACCATCTCCTGGCCGATCCCCTCGTTGTCGTCGCTCGATCCGGTGCGGGCCGGGGCTCGACCCGAGGTCGAACGCACCGAGCGCATCGAGGTGCCGATGGTGCCGCTGCGCGACCTGCTGGCCGACCACGCGGCGGGGCGGGCCATCGACTTCCTGAAGGTCGACGTCGAGGGCGCCGAGCTGGCCGTGCTCGAATCCAACGACTGGGCCCGATTCCGGCCGTCGGTCGTGTTGGTCGAGGCGATCGACTCGGTCACGCGGCTGCCCAACCACGACGAGTGGGAGCCGGTCCTGCTCGACGCCGGGTACGAGTTCGTCGTCTTCGACGGCCTCAATCGCTTCTACGTGCCGCGCGAGGCGCCGGGCTGCGCCGCGGCCCTGGCCGAGCAGATCTGCGTCTTCGACGTGTCGGCGTTCGCGCCCGAGCTGGAGATCCGTGACGCACTGACCGAGCGGGCCCGGGAGTTCGAACGCGAGGCCGACCGGCTCGCCCAGGTGGTCGCCCTGCGCGACCGCCAGCTCGCCGAGGTGTGGTCGTCGACCACCTGGCGGGTCGGCCGTGGTGTGGTCGGCGTGCTCGCCGTGCCGCGCCGGGGCGGGGCGCTGGCGCGCCGACGGCTCGGGCGTCTGCGGCGCCGCTGGCGGTCGCGTCCGGCGGCGGTCCGCCGGGCCGTGGCGGCCGCCACGGCACCCGGTGCCCGGTTCGAGGCGCTGCACGATCGACGCCTGACGGTGGTGCCCACGACGCCGCTGGAGCGGTTCGTCGCCGACCGCCGCGCGGTGCCGGGAGCGCTCCGTCGCCGGTTGACGCCCGACGAGGTCGCGGCGCTGCTGGCGGCGCTCGCGGCCGACGCCGAGACCGATCCGGCGGTCACGGCGGCCGCCCGCCGGCTCGCCGACTGGTGCACCCGCACGCCGGTCACTCGTGGTGACGGTCGGACCGTGGTCGTCGACGCCCAGGGGGTCCAGCTCCCGATCCGCTGCGGCACCCGCACCCACGCGCTGCACGTCCTCGAGGCCCTGCTCGACGGCATCGACCGGCGCGTCCCGGTCCGGCTCCTCGTCAACCCCGACCTGCCGGTACCGCCCGCGTGGGCCCTCGACCGCACCGACGGCGTCTGGGGCCCCGACGACGATCTCGCCGAGGTCGGCGCGTTCGTGCAGTTGATGACGCTCCGGGTCGGACCGTACGCGCCCCAACCCGTGGGGCCGTTCCTCGCGCCCGGAGTGGAGCGGCTCGGCGTCTGGCTCGACGGCATGTACCTCGTCGAATACGCCTACTACGGGACCGAACCGGCCGTCCGGTTCGACCTCCAGACCTCGGTGGAGCAGCTCGCCGACACCGACGAGGTGCTGGCGCTGACCCGGTTCGCGGCGACGGTGCTCCCGGAGGGGCTGGCCGAGCGGGCCCGGGTGACGGTCACCGGATCCCGTGGAGCGTTCGGCGCGTTGACTGCGACACCGCTCCCCGTCGAGCGTCGCACCGACGCCGGTCCCGACCACCTCCTGGTCGTCGGCAAGATCATGCCCCACAAGAACGTCGTCACCGGGTTGGCGGCGGCCGTCCTGGCCCAGCGTCGTCACCGCGACCTCCGGGTGGTCGCGGTGGTCGATGCGTTCCCCGACGACGAGCGGGACCTCTGGTCGTTCCTCGGGGGGATCGGGGCCGACCTCGACCGGATCGAGTTCCGGTTCCAGCCCGACGACGACGAGTTCGCCCGCCTCGTCGGCGACGCCGCGGCGGTCGTGATCCCGTCACTCCACGAGGGCTACTCGCTCCCCGTGCTCGAGGCGATCGGCTCCGGGACGCCGGTCGTGTGCTCCGACATCCCGGTGCACCGGGAGCTGCTCGGAGACGCCCCCGGCTTCGCCGATCCGCGCGATCCGGTCGCCCTGGCCGCCGCGATCGACGACGTCGTGACCCGGCGGGACGAGGTCCTGGCGGCGCAGCGCGCCGCCTTCGCGCCGACGCTCACGCCGGACGCGTTCACGGCCACCGTGACCCGGGTCGGCGCCGACCTGGCCGGCCGACTGCTCGGGAAGGGCTGACGCCGGGGTTCAGGCCGGAACGCTGGGCAGCCACGCCGCCCGGTCGGCCTCGTAGGCCGAGATGGCGTCGACGAACTGCAGGGTGATCCCGATGTCGTCGAGGCCGTTGACCAGCCGGTGGTGGTGGTGGGCGTCGAGGTGGAACGGCTCGTCGAGGTCGATGGCCGGCACCATGCACCGCAGGTCGACGACGTCGACGACGATCTCCACCGTCGGGTCGTCGGTGACGGCGGTCATGATCCGGTCGACGGCCTCCTGGGGCAGTTCCACCGGCACCAGGCCGATCTTCAGGCAGTTGTTGCGGAAGATGTCGGCGAAGCGCGGCGAGATGATCGCCTCGAACCCGTAGTCCTCGAGCGCCCAGGGGGCGTGCTCGCGCGACGAGCCGGTGCCGAAGTTGGGGCCGGCGACGAGCACCCGCACGTCGTCGCCCTGGTACTCGGGCCGGTTCAGCACGAAGTCGGGGTTCTCCCGCCACTCGGAGAACAGCCCGGCGCCGAAGCCGGTGCGCTCCACCCGCTTGAGCCAGTCGGACGGGATGATCTGGTCGGTGTCGACGTCGCTGCGGTCGAGCGGGACGGCGTGGCCGACGATCTCGGTGACTTCGTCCATCTAGAGGTCCTCCGGTGCGGCGAAGTGGCCGGCCACCGCGGTGGCGGCGGCGACGGCGGGGGAGACGAGGTGGGTGCGACCGCCCTTGCCCTGGCGCCCCTCGAAGTTGCGGTTCGAGGTGGAGGCCGAGCGCTCACCCGGGCTGAGCTTGTCGGGGTTCATGGCGAGGCACATCGAGCAGCCGGGCTCACGCCACTCGAGGCCGGCTTCGGTGAAGACCCGGTCGAGACCCTCGGCCTCGGCCTCGGCCTTGACCCGCATCGATCCCGGCACGACCATGGCCCGCATCCCGGGCTTGACCGTGCGGCCGCGCAGCACCTCCGCGGCGGCCCGCAGGTCCTCGATGCGCGAGTTGGTGCACGACCCGATGAAGACGGTGTCGACGGGGATCTCGCGCACGGCGGTCCCGGGGGTGAGCCCCATGTACGCCAGGGCGTGCTCGGCGGCGGTGCGCTCGAGCGGGTCGGAGAACGCGCTCGGGTCGGGGACCACGTCGTCGATGGTGATGGTCTGGGCGGGGTTGGTCCCCCAGCTGACCGACGGCCGCAGCGTGGCGGCGTCGATGAACACCTCGCGGTCGAACCCGGCGTCGGGGTCGGTGCGCAGCGAGCGCCAGTCGTCGAGCGCGGCTTCCCACTCCTTGCCCTTCGGGGCGAAGTCGCGGCCCTCGAGGTAGGCGAAGGTGACGTCGTCGGGGGCGATCATCCCGGCCCGGGCGCCCGCTTCGATGGTCATGTTGCACACCGTCATGCGGCCCTCCATCGAGAGGGAGCGGATGGCGGAGCCGCGGAACTCCACGACCGAGCCGATCCCGCCGCCGGTGCCGATGCGGGCGATGACCGTCAGCACGACGTCCTTGGCGGTGACGCCGGCGGGCAGGTCGCCGTCGACGTTGACGGCGAGGGTCTTCGGGAGGACCTGGGGGAGCGTCTGGGTGGCGAGGACGTGCTCGACCTCGCTGGTGCCGATCCCGAACGCCAACGCACCGAAGGCGCCGTGGGTCGAGGTGTGGCTGTCGCCGCACACGATGGTCATGCCGGGCAGGGTCAGGCCCTGCTCGGGTCCGATGACGTGCACGATGCCGGTGCCGGGGCTGCCCATCGGGTACAGCCGGATGCCGAACTCGGCGCAGTTGCGCTCGAGCACCGCCACCTGCTTGGCGGAGATCTCGTCGGCGATCGGGAGGTGGATGTCGAGCGTGGGCACGTTGTGGTCCATCGTGGCGACCGTGAGGTCGGGCCGACGGACCGTGCGGCCGTGCAGGCGCAGGCCGTCGAAGGCCTGCGGCGAGGTCACCTCGTGGACGAGGTGGAGGTCGATGTAGAGCAGGTCGGGCTCGCCGGGCGCGCGGTGCACGAGGTGGCGGTCCCAGACCTTCTCGGAGAGGGTGGAGGTCATGGGCCCGATTCTGGCAGGGCCGACGGCCGGGGTCCGAAGGAGATCCTCCGCTTCGCCCCAGCGGGGGGACCGGTTCAGTCGAGCGAGCGGATCCCGACGACCTCGACCGAGATCTGCTTGCCGGTGCGGGGGGCCTCGTAGGACACCACCGCCCCGACCTCGGCACCGAGGAGGGCCTGGCCGAGGGGCGACGACACCGACAGGACGTCGTAGGTGTCGTGGCGCTCCTCGATGGAGCCCACCAGGTACTGGACCGGCTCGTCGTCGCCGGCCATGAGGATCTCGACGACCACTCCGGGGCCGACGACGTCGTCGGCGGTGCCCTCGACGATCACGGCCGTGCGGAGCAGCGCCTCGAGGTGCCGGATGCGGGCCTCGTTGTGGCCCTGCTCGTTCTTGGCGGCGTCGTAGTCGGCGTTCTCCTTGATGTCGCCGTGCTCCCGGGCGCGCTCGATCCACTGGGAGATCTCGGACCGCCGGGGGCCTGAACGCCACTCGAGCTCCTCGGAGAGGCGCTGGTGGGCCTGGGGGGAGAGATGGGTGCCGTCCACGGGGCGGGAGGCTACCGGTCCCCGGTCCCGGGCGGGAAGGCGTTTGGCGGGGCGGGCCCGGGCCTGCGAGAATGACGGGCCATGGCCGCTCCCTCCCACGCCATCATCGTCATTCCCTGACGGACGCCCCCTCCGGCGTCCGTCCCGACCGTCCACCTCGGTGGGCGGTTTTTCATTGTCCGGACGCCCCGCACCCGCCCCCGCACCCCACCACGGAGACCCCAGTGACCCACCGCATCGGCATCATCGGCGGCGACGGCATCGGCCCCGAGGTCGTCGCCGAGGCCTTGAAGGTCGTCGACGCGGCCGGCCTGGCCTACGAGCCCGTGCCCTTCGACCTCGGCGGGAGCCGGTACCTGCGTGACGGGGCCGTCCTGCCGGACGCCGACCTCGAGGCCATCAGCCGGCTCGACGCGGTGCTCCTCGGCGCCGTGGGCACCCCCGAGGTGCCGCCGGGGGTCATCGAGCGCGGGCTGCTGCTGCGCATGCGCTTCGAGCTCGACCTCTACATCAACCTGCGGCCGTTCGTGGCGGGCCCGAGCCACCTCAACGACGGCGTCGACATGATGTGCATCCGGGAGAACACCGAGTCGACCTACGCCGGCGAGGGTGGCTTCCTGCGCAAGGGCACGCCCCACGAGATCGCCACCCAGGGCTCGGTCAACACCCGGTTCGGGGTGGAGCGCTGCGTGCGCTACGGCTTCGACCTGGCCCGGTCGCGGCCGCGCAAGCACCTCACCCTCGTCCACAAGACCAACGTCCTGACCTTCGCCGGCGACCTGTGGGAGCGCACCTTCAACGAGGTGGCGACGGAGTACCCCGACGTCACGACCGCCTACAACCACGTCGACGCCGCCTGCATCCACTTCGTCCAGGACCCCGGTCGCTACGACGTGATCGTCACCGAGAACCTCTTCGGTGACATCCTCACCGACCTCGGGGGCGCCGTGGCCGGTGGGATCGGTCGGGCGGCGTCGGGCAACCTCAACCCGGCGCGCACCGGACCGTCGTTGTTCGAGCCGGTCCACGGCTCGGCGCCCGACATCGCCGGCCAGGCCAAGGCCGATCCGCGAGCGGCGGTGATCTCCGCGGTGATGATGCTCGAGTTCCTCGGTGAGGACACCATCGCCACGCGCATCCGCACGGCGCTGGCCGCCACCGACCACGTCACCGGCTCCACCCCCGAGATCGGCGACGCCATCGCCGGCGCCCTCTGACCCGATCCCCGGTCCGCACTCCGTCCGCACCCCGTCGCCACCGACCGCACCGAAAGGTCCCCCCGATGCCCATCACCCCCTCGCAGAAGATCTGGATGGACGGCACCCTCGTCGACTGGGACGAGGCGAAGGTCCACGTCCTGACCCACACGCTGCACTACGGCGCCGGCGTGTTCGAGGGCGTCCGCGCCTACGAGACGCCGAAGGGGACGGGTGTGTTCCGGCTGAAGGAGCACGTCCACCGGCTCTTCGACTCCGCCAAGATCTTCCACATCCAGATCCCCTACTCCGAGGAGGAGGTCTGCGAGGCCATCCGCGAGACGGTGCGGGTGAACGGACTGCCCGAGTGCTACATCCGGCCGCTCGTCTACCTCGGCTACGGCGAGATGGGCCTCAACCCGCTCCCGTGCCCGGTCAACGTGGCGGTGGCGGTCTGGCCGTGGGGTGCGTACCTCGGTGAGGACGGCGTGAACCACGGTGTGCGCACCAAGATCTCGTCGTTGACCCGCCACAACCCCAACTCGATGCCGCCCGCGGCCAAGGGCACCGGCATGTACATCAACTCGCAGCTGGCCAAGGTCGAGGCGATCCTCGCCGGCTACGACGAGGCGATCATGCTCTCGCCCCAGGGCTACATCAGCGAGTGCACCGGCGAGAACATCTTCATCGTCCAGGACGGCGCCATCCGCACGCCGCCGGTCGCGTCCGGCGCGCTCCAGGGTGTGACCCAGGACACCGTGCTGTCGCTCGCCGCCGACCTGGGCATCCCGGTGCAGGTGGAGAACCTGCTGCGCTCGTGCGTCTACACGTGCGACGAGGCGTTCTGCACCGGTACCGCCGCCGAGGTCACCCCGATCCGCTCGGTCGACGACCGCGTGATCGGCGAGCCCGGCCCGATCACCCGCGCCATCCAGAAGGCCTACGCCGACGTCGTCCACGGCCGCAACGCCAAGTACGAGCACTGGATCGACCTTGTCTAGCCCGGCGGACCCGCGCCCGAAGATCGAGATCTACGACACGACGCTGCGGGACGGCTCGCAGCTCGAGGGGATCTCGCTGACCGTCGACGACAAGCTCCGCATCGCCGAGCAGCTCGACTGGCTCGGGGTCGACTACATCGAGGCCGGCTGGCCGGGCGCCAACCCGAAGGACGACGAGGCGTTCCGGCGGGCCCGTGCGGAACTCGACCTCACCACCTCGACGCTGGTGGCGTTCGGGTCGACGCGGCGCGTGACGGGCAAGGTCGACAGCGACGACACGCTGCGCAACCTCCTCGCTGCGCAGACGCCCGTGGTGTGCATCGTCGGCAAGTCGTGGGACTACCACGTCACCGAGGCGCTCCAGACCACCCTCGACGAGGGCGTGGCGATGGTGGGCGACTCCGTGGCGTACCTGCGCGGGGCCGGCCCCGAGGTGTTCTTCGACGCCGAGCACTTCTTCGACGGCTACCGCTCCAACCCGGAGTTCGCGCTGCGGGTCCTCGAGGCCGCGGCCACCAACGGCGCCACCCGGCTCGTGCTGTGCGACACCAACGGCGGATCGCTCCCGCACCAGGTCGAGGAGACCGTGGCGGCGGTCGTGGCCTACTTCGGCGCCGACGTCGGGGTGGCGGTCCACCTCCACGACGACGCCGGCACCGGGGTGGCCAACGCCCTGGCCGGGGTGCGCGGCGGTGCCGTCCAGGTGCAGGGCACCATCAACGGCTACGGCGAGCGCACCGGCAACTGCAACCTCACCACGATCATCCCGAACCTGACGCTCAAGATGGGCTACCG
The DNA here is from genome assembly GCA_017853455.1 of Acidimicrobiia bacterium. GTDB lineage: Bacteria > Actinomycetota > Acidimicrobiia > IMCC26256 > PALSA-555 > CAIUKV01. The sequence continues at coordinate 11,554 of JAFMJM010000060.1, forward strand.
CACCATCCCCGACGACCGCCTCGAGCGGCTCACCCCGGTCGCCCACCACGTCGCCGAGCTGGTCAACATGTCGCTCAACCCGCAGGCGGCCTACGTGGGGGAGTCGGCGTTCGCCCACAAGGCGGGTCTCCACGTGAGTGCCATCGCCAAGCGGCCCGACGCCTACGAGCACGTGGCGCCCGACTCGGTCGGCAACGGCACCCGCTTCGTGGTCAGCGAGCTGGCGGGCAAGTCGACGATCCTGCTCAAGGCCAAGGAGCTCGGGCTCGAGCTCGACGGTCCGCAGGTCAACGACGTCGTCGAGCAGCTCAAGACGATGGAGCACGAGGGCTA
>JAFMJM010000354.1 GCA_017853455.1 Acidimicrobiia bacterium
CGGGTCATCCCGTCGGGGACCGACGTCGCCGGCATGAACGCCAACAGCGCCTTGATGCGCGGATCGATGCGGGGATCGTCCTCGATGGACGGCACGGCGGACCTCCTGGGCTCCGGAGCGGGCTCCGGGGGATGATCGCACAGCGCCGCCCGCTGCGGTCGGGTCGCGACGACCCGACCGCTCAGAGCAGGCCGAGGTTGTGGAAGTCCTCTTCGATGACGTCCTCGGCGTGCCCGTGCAGGAGCTGACGGATCTGCGAGACGCCGAACTTGGCCGCCATCGACGGCGTGACGACCGGCGGCATCGCCAGGGCGTGCTTGTCGACGACGGCGTCGATCAGGACCGGTCCCTTGGTGCCGAGGGCCTGCTCGAGACCGGCCCGGACGTCCTTCGGGTCCTCGATGCGGATGCCGCCGATGCCGATGGCCTTGGCCACCTCGGCGAAGTTCGGTGTCCAGAGCGTGGTCCCGAACGGCACCAGCCCCGCCTCCTGGAACTCGATGTCGACGAAGTCGAGCATGCCGTTGTGGAACACCAGGAGGTTCACGTCGAGCTGGCGCTCGGCGATCGTGAGCAGGTCACCCAGGAGCATCGACAGGCCGCCGTCGCCGCACAGGGCGATCACCTGGCGGCCCGGCTGCGCCAGCGCCACGCCCATGGCGTTGGGCATGGCGTTGGCCATGCTCGCCCAGGTCGACGAGGCGAAGATCTGCCGGGTGCCGCGCATCTCGAGGTAGCGGGCCGACCAGATGAACGGCGTGCCGGTGTCGACGGTGAACACCGCGTCGTCGGCGGCGACGTCGTCGAGCACCGACGCCAGGTACTCGGGGCGGATCGGGTGGTGCTTCTCGCCGGTGCGCACGTAGTGGCCGATGCTGTGCACCCGCTTCTCGTGGTGGTCGAGGATGTGGTCGAGGAAGTGCCGGTCGGTGCGGGCGGGAACCGCGTCCATGATCGCCCGGCAGAACTCGCCGGCGTCGGCCACGACACCCCGGTCGAGGCGGGGCGTGTGCCGCCCGAGCACCTCGGCGCGGATGTCGACCTGCACGACCCCCACGGAGTCCTTGTAGAACGGCACGAACGGCCAGTCGGAGCCGATCTGCAGGATGAGGTCGGCGGTGCGCATCGCCTTGAAGCACCCACCCCACCCGAGCAGACCCGACATGCCCACGGCGAACGGGTTGTCGGCCTCGAGGGCGGTCTTGCCGCGCCACGAGTAGCCGATCGGCGCCTTGAGGTGGTCGGCGAGCGCGATGACGGCGTCACGCGAGGCGCGGCAGCCGTCGCCACCGAAGATCATGATCGACTTGGCGTTCGCGATCAGACCGGCGACGGCCTCGACGTCCTCGGGGGCCGGCGAGACGACCGGGCGAGCCGTTCGGGCGGCGGCGGGGATGAGTGTGGCGTCGGGCCAGTCCTCGAGGGCGACCTCACTCGACAGGGCGACGAGCACCGGACCGCGCTTGACGAGCATCGTGTGGAGCGCCTGGCGGAAGACCGCCGGGGCCTGCTCGGCCAACTCGACCCGACCGTGGAAGAGGGTGCAGTCGGCGTAGGCGGTCGAGACGTCGACCTCCTCGACGATGCCCGAGCCGATGTACTGGGGCGAGGTGTCACCGGCGATCGCGAACACGGGCACGCGCTCGTGGAGGGCGTCGAAGAGGCCGTTGACGAGGTGGGTGGCGCCGGGGCCGGAGGTCCCGCAGACGGCGGCCGGCACACCGGTGATGAACGCCTCGGCGTTGGCGGCGAAGACCCCGGCCTCCTCGTTGCGGACGTGGATGAACTCGATGTCGGGGAACTCGCGCAACCCGACGAGGATGCCGTTCATGGCGTCGCCGGGAATGCCGTAGACGCGCCGCACCCCGGCGGCGTGGAGCATCGACCAGAGGGCGTGGGCGACGTTCTTCTTCGACATGGGTGTTCCTCTTTCTCGGCGTGCGGGGTGCGTGGAGCCGGGTCGGACGACGTCGTCCGGATGGCCCAGGACTGTGTACGGATGGTACAACGGCCCGATGGGGGGTCCGAACGGAGCGAGTGGGGCGGGCAGACGGGGCGGCCGGCAATCCGGCGGTAGCGTCCGCGCCGTGTCGGAGACCACCAGTCGGGACCGGCTGCTCGAGGCCGCCATCGCCGCGATCGAGTCGGGCGGCGAGGTGGCGGTGCGGGTCGACGAGGTCGCCGACGCCGCTGCGGTGGCGAAACCGTCGCTCTACCACCACTTCGGCGATCGCGAGGGCCTGATCGCAGCGGCCCAGGCCGAGCGCTACCGGCGGACCCTCCTCGTCGACCTCGAGCCGACCATCCGGGCGCTCGAGGCGTGCACCTCCGCGCCCGAGGCCCAGGCGATCGTGCGGGACTGGTTGGCGACCTTCTCCTCGGCCGAGGGAACCCGCCGGCGCCGGATCCGCCAGGAGGTCCTGGGCTCGTCGGTCTCGCGTCCGGGCCTGGCCGTCGCCGTCGCCGAGACCAACGCCCGGGCGACGGCCGATCTCTCCCGGTTCGTCGAGCTCCTCCAGGAACGCGGCTGGGCGACGACGGCGTTCGGGGCCGAGACCATCGCCCGTTGGTTCCACGGGCTCTGGAACGGCCGCTATCTCGCCGAGCTCACCGGGGATCCGGCCGACGCCGGGGCCTGGGACGAGCTCACG
>JAFMJM010000355.1 GCA_017853455.1 Acidimicrobiia bacterium
ATGCAGCGCTGCTCCCGGATCGCGCTCGGGCTGTCGGAGCAGGCGCGGCGATTCCCCGACCGGATCACCGTCCGGGACGCGACGGGCGAGGTCACCGCCGACGAGCTCGACGCGCTGGTCGGCACCCTCGCCCGCCACCTGCTCGAGGTCCGGATCGAACACCCGACGACCGGGCCCGTCCCGGTGCTCGTCGGCCGGAACCGCTGGTCGGTGGTCGCACTGCTCGCCGCCTTCCGGGCGGGCGTGCCGTGCACGCCGATCGACGCGACCCTGCCGGCCGGGGTGATCGCCGACCTCCTCGACCGGATCGGCCGCCCGCCGGTCGCCGTGCTGTCCGAAGCCCGGATGGGCGGCGCACTGCCCCCCGAGATCGGGGCGATCGTCGTGCCCCGCACTCCCGACGATCCCGTCGGGCCGACACCCGTCGACCTCGACACTCCGGGGGTCGTGCTGTTCACGTCGGGTTCCACGGGCCGTCCGAAGGGGGTCGTGCTCGACTGGTCGGCGTTCGAGTCGACGTCGGCGCACCACCTCGCCACGAACGCCCCCGACGAATCGGCGGCCCGCATCGGCCTGCTCGCCCCGCTGCAGTGGATCGGCGGACTCCGCCGGGCCCTCGCCGTCGCCGAGGGTGCCGCAGTGTCGATCCTCGACGTCCGTGAGCACCCCGATCCGGCTCGGCTGCTCGCGTGGCTCGAGGCCGAGCGGGTGACCCAGTTCGGGATCGGTCCGGCCCAGACCGTCCTGCTCGACGGGGTCTGGCCCGCCGGTCGGCGCCTCGAGCGGGTCGACCAGATCGTGCTCGGCGGCGACACCCTGACGGGCGCCCACGTCGCGACGCTGCAGCGCCTCTGCCGCCCCGACGGCGTCATCCGCTGCACCTACAGCGCGTCCGAGGCCGCGGGCGCGACCGTCGTCTCGCACACCTACCGCGCCGACGACCCCGTGGACCCCGGGATCCTGCCGCTCGGCTCCGACCCGTCACCCGAGCGGGTCCGGTTCGAGCCGGTCGACGCCGGCGACCCCGACGGTCCCCGCGAGATCGTGGTGCTCGGGACCGTCGCCCGCGGCTACCTCGACGATCCCGCCCTCACCGACACCCGGTTCGGGACCGACTCCGACGGCACCCGGTGGTGGCGCACCGGCGACCTCGCGCGCGTCGACCCCGACGGCACCGTCTGGCACGCCGGGCGGCTCGACGACACGGTCAAGATCAACGGCAAGTTGGTGTCACCGACCGAGGCGGAGACGGTGCTGCGTCGGTTCGCCGGAGTCCGCGAGGTGGCCGTGGTGCCGCGCCGCGGATCGCAGCGCACGCAGCTCGTCGCCCACCTCTCCGTCGACCCGGCGGCCGGCCTGACCCCGACCGCCGTACGGACGCACTGCCGCGAGCGGCTCGCCCCCCACGTCGTGCCCGGGGTGCTGGTGCGCCACGACCGGCTGCCCACCACCGTCAACGGCAAGACCGACCGCCACCGTCTCGGCACCGAGCCGGTCCACCCGTGGCGCACCCGACCGCCCGGACCGTCGGCGACCGACCTCGAGCGGTGGCTCGTCGCGGAGATCCGACGGGTGCTCGACCTCGACGACGTCGCGGCTGACGACGACCTGCTCGATCTCGGTCTCGACTCGCTCGCTCTGGTGGAGCTGTGTGCCGCGATCGCCGACGCCGGGTATCCAGAGGTCGATCCGGCCCGGGTGCTCCGCGCCGGGACGGCCGCCGCGATCGCCCGCGACCTCGGGGTCGCCGTCGCCGCGCCCCGGTCGACGACGTCGGTGGTGCATCCCGCCGGGACGCGGGTTCCCGTCGTCGCGCTCCCGGGTGGCGGGGGGACCGCCGTCCGGTTCCGCTTCCTCGCCGAGGCCCTCGGTGAGGACCAGCCGCTCCTGATCGTCGAACCCGCCGGCATGCACCGGCGCGGCCGCCCCGGTCGGACGGTCGGAGCCCTGGCCGGTCACGTGGTCGCCGAGACGCGCCGCCACCTCGACCCGGGCCGACCGGTGGCCGTCGTCGGCTACTCGGCGAGCGGGCCGGTGGCCTACGAGACCGCCGTGCGCCTGAAGGCCGACGGCCGACCGGTCCACCTCGTGCTCCTCGACACCGTGCCGGCGATCGATCCGACGCTCTCCTTCCGTCCGCCGACCGGCGAACACCCGGCCGCCTCCACCGTGCGCACCGCCGGGGCACGTGCGCTCCCGCGGGCGTTGCTGCGGTCGGTGGGCTTCCGGGCCCGCCACGCCCGCCGGAGCCTCCGCCGCTGGCGACTCGAGCGGTTCCCCGGGCGGGCCCGCTTCGACGTCGAGCGGTACCGGGCGTTCCAACGCACGATGGTGCGGGCCGGGCGGGCGTACCGGCCGGCGCCACCGACGTTCGGTGTGACGCTGCTGCACGTCGGTGACGGTGACCTCGTGACGATCGGTCGGCAGTGGGTCCCCGACCTCGTGGAGCACTGGGTCGGCGGTGACCACGGCACGATGCTGGAGCCGCCCCACGTGACCACCCTGGCGTCGGCCGTGCGCGACGCCGTCGATGCGGCGTTCGCCGACCCGGCGTCGTGACCCCGCACGACCCACCGATGACTGCCGACGGCGTGCACTTCGTCACCTGGACCGATCCCGATGCCGTCACCGAGTGGGATCCCG
>JAFMJM010000356.1 GCA_017853455.1 Acidimicrobiia bacterium
CGGGCGGCGTTGGCGAAGTTCCTCGACCCGGCGTTCCTGCTCCAGCGCACCGACGGGACCGGCGCCGACAAGCAGCAGTACCTGGCCGACCCGGCCACGATCAGCACGTTCGAGATCGACGACGCACTCGTGGCGCGTCAGGACGACGACGTGCTCACCGTGCGGTGGGGGGTCGCCGTGAACTCCACGATCGACGGCGTGGCCCAGCGGATCGGGGTGGCCCCACGCCTGTCGACGTTCCGTTGGCGCAACGGCCGCTGGCGGCTGCTCTCCCACGCCAACTTCAACATGCCGTCCTGACGCCGACCCGGATCAGCGGGCGGTGGTGGTCGTCGTGGTGGGTGGCGCCGCCACCGGCGAGAGCACGAAGACCGACTCCACGGGCGCACCCACGGTGGTCGACCGGTGGCCGGCGAAGGTTCCGGACCCGACCTGACCGGCGAAGCGGCCGGTGCCGTTGAAGATCGACAGCTCGGCGACGACGTCGCTGCTGCCGTCGGCGTGGGGGATGGCCTTGCCGTTCATCTGCGTGGCGATCTGCGATCCGTCGGCGAACGTGAACGTCACGAACCCGAAGAACGGCCCCGCGCCGCTCACGTAGTTGACGTTGCCGAGCATGTCGCACAGCACGGGCTGGCCGTCGAGCGTGGCGGTGCCGACGAGGTGGTTCCAGCCGTAGGTGTTGGCGCCCGGCAGCGTGGTCAGGATCTGCTGCTCCGACCGGATCTCGGTCGCCAACGTGATCGACGCCGACGCGGGCTGGGTCGGGGTGGCGAGCGGCGCGCCGATCTGGATGAGGGCGGCGACCGCCAGCACGACCCGCTTCCCCGTGGTGTTCTCGCCGTAGTGGACCACCGGGGGGAGCTCCACGAGCTGGTCGCCCCGCCGCAGGGTGACCCGGGTGGGCCCGGTGAAGGTGCGCAGGTTCCCGCTGCGGCCCGTCACCTGCACCTCGCCCGACACCACGTTGAGCTCGAGCGTCCCCTCGATCACCCGGGCCATCTGGGTGCCCTGGTGGAAGTGCTCGACCAGGGTGGTGTGCGGCTGGATGACGACCCGCTGGAGCGACATCGTCTGGCCCGGGGCGTTGATCGGGTCGGTCTGGACCTCGATCGTCCGGGTGACGCCGGCGGTGGTGGTGGGGGTGGACGCCGCGAGTGCCGGGGTGGCCGCGACGGCCAGCACGGCGGTGGTGAGGACGGCGGCGGTGAGCGGTCGGCGCACCACGGAGCGGAGGGTTCGTCGCATCGGTTCCTGCCCGGACGGGGGATCGGGGGGCCGCAGTGTACCGACGGCCCCGGGTGGCGCCGGAGGCGCGGGTCGTCAGCGGTCGGGGGCGACGGGGAGGTGGCGCAGGCGCAGGTCGAAGGAGTACTGCACGTCGCCCCCGAGGTCGGTGCGGCGCACCCCGGTGAGGGTGCCGCCGCCGGTGACGTCGACGAGGGCGCCGGTGCCGCCGATCACGTGCAGCCGGCCGGTGATCCGGGTGGCGGTGCCCCGCTGGCGGACCTCGGCGCGGTAGGCGAGGGCGAGGCGGTCGCCGTCGGGGGCCGTGAAGGTCCACCAGCCGGTGAACGGACCGCTGCCGTCGACGTAGTGGAGGGTGCCGAGGAGTTCGGCGTCGTAGGGGGTGCCGGCGATCGTGGTGGTCCCGCGGAGGGTGCCGTTTCCGTACCGGACCTCGGCGTCGGGCCCGACGGTCCGGAACGCCTGGGCGGCCGGGTCACCGTGGGCCATGACCTCGAACCGGACCCGCTCGGGGGACGCGGCGAAGGCGGGTCGGGCAGCGGCCGCGAGCGCCCCGACGGCGAGGACGGCGAGCAGGAGGGCGACGGCGAACGGGGCGACCGGTCGGCTCGGGCGGGGCACGCCACGAGGCTACCAACGACTGAACTCGGTAAAACTGAACTGGCGGCCCGGTGTATCCTGGCGCCATGTCGTCGACCCTCCGTCGCAACGAAGCGCGTTCGGCGCTGATCGAGGCCGCGCTCGTGCAGCTCGCTGCGGTGGGGCCCACGAGGGTCCACCCCAACGAGCTCTGTCGGGACCTCGGTCTCTCGAAGGCCCTGGTCAACTACCACTTCGGCAACCGCGAGGGCCTGATCCTCGAGGCGATGGCCCTCGGCTACGAGCGCTACGTCGACACCCTCATGGCGGCCGCCGACGCGGCGGGCCCGAAGGCCCTCGACCGCCTCTACGCCTGGATGGAGGCCCAGGTCGAGTGGACCGCCGCCAACCAGGGCCTGGCCGCCGCACTGAACTTTCCCGACGTTCTCGGGGGCCCACCCACTCCGGAGGGTGAGCCGGCTCGGGCCCGCATGTCGGCGGCGGGGGGTCGCAATCTCTCCAACCTGCACCGCCTCGTCGTCGCCGCCCGCCAGGAGGTCACCGGCAGGGAGCCCGGTCCCGAGGAGACCGGCTCCGACAGTGGCGTCGTGGGCTGGCTCACGTTCGGCATGTCCGTCTGGCTCGCGGGTCACCTGCCGTCGCGTGCGCTCGACGTCGACGAGCTCGTCCAGGGCGCCCGGGCCCGGGCCCGCGACCTGGTGGCGCTCTTCCTCGCCGGCTGAGGCCCGCTGGCCTACGCTCCCACGGAACGGGGGAGGCGGGATGGAAGCGAT
>JAFMJM010000061.1 GCA_017853455.1 Acidimicrobiia bacterium
CGTTCGACGTTGGGGGCCGGGGGCACCCGGCGGCGGGTGTCGAGCACGAAGGGGGCGTGGGCGACCACCTCGGCCAGGTCGAAGGCGGCGTGCGGCGTGACGACCACCACGGCGTCGGTGGCGGCGAGCACGTCCGGGGTCGGCTCCACCCGCTCGAGGCCGGGGTCGAGGCCGTGGACCCGGCCCGTCACGTAGGGGTCGGCGGCGCTGACGCGCGCGCCGCGCCCGGACAGGATCTCGGTGATGCGCAGCGCCGGTGCCTCGCGGGCGTCACCGGTCTCGGGCTTGTAGGCGAGGCCGAGGACGAGCACCCGGGCACCCTCCAGCGGGAGGCCGCGGCGGTGCAACGCCGCCTCGAGGCGGTCGACGACGTAGCCGGGCATGTAGTCGTTGACGTCGTTGGCGAGCTCGACGAACCGGAACGGCGCGCCGAGCTCCTCGCGGACCTTCCAGGCCAGGTAGCTCGGGTCGATCGGGAGGCAGTGCCCACCGACCCCGGGACCGGGCTCGAAGCGCATGAACCCGAACGGCTTGGTGTCGGCGGCGTCGATGGCCTCCCAGACGTCGATGTCGAGGTCGGCGGCGAACATCGCCAGCTCGTTGACCAACGCCACGTTGACGTGACGGAAGGTGTTCTCGAGCAGCTTGGTGAGCTCGGCCTCGCGCGTGCCCGAGACCGGCACGGTCCGCACGACGAGGTCGTCGTAGAACGACTGCACCCGCTGGAGCGAGGCGGCGTCGATGCCACTGACCACCTTGGGGGTCCCCTCGAGCGTGGCGTTCGGGTCACCGGGGTTGATGCGCTCCGGCGAGTACCCGAGGGCGAATCCCGTCCCGGCCGCCAGCCCCGAGCCCTGCTCGAGCAGCGGCGCCACGAGCTCGTCGGTGGTCCCCGGGTAGGTGGTGCTCTCGAGGATCACGCACGCGCCCGGGCGGAGGTGCCCCGCCAGCAGGCGGGCGGCGTCCTCGATGTAGGTGAGGTCGGGCTGGCCGTCGCGCAGTGGGGTCGGCACGGTCACGACGGCCACGTCGAACCCGGCGAGGTCGGCCGGATCGGCGGTGGGCCGGTAGCGACCCGACGCCAGGGCGGCGCCGAGGCGGTCGGTCGGCACGTCGCCCACGTAGGACCGACCCGCCGCGAGGTGGTCGACCCGCTCGGCGTCGACGTCGAAGCCGACCACGTCGTGACCGACCTCGCAGGCCCGCATCGCCAACGGCAGGCCCACGTAGCCCTGTCCCACGACGACGACCCGGCTCGCTTCCATCGCCGCCATGGTGGCAGGCCGGTCGGCGGCGACCCCACCCGCCGGGCGGTCGCGAGCGGTCGCCGTCAGGGGCGGCGGCGCAGGTAGGGCTCGCCGGGCTCCCGGGCGCGCACGACCCGGGCCGGGACCCCGACCGCCACCACCCGGTCGGGCAGGTCGGCCAGGACCACCGCACCGGCGCCGACGACCGTGTGCTCGCCGACGGTGACCCCGTGGATCACCGACGCGCCCAGCAGGACCGCGGTGGTCGTGCCGATCGTGACGTCGCCGCCGGTGGTGGCCGCCGGCGCCAGCCCGGCGTGGTCGGCCACCGTGGTGTCGTGGTCGACCGAGGCGCGGGTCCCCATGAGCACACCCTCACCGAGCACGCAGCCGTTGCTGACCACCACCCCCGCCATCAGGACCGCTCCCGGACCGACGACGGCGTCGCGGGCGACCACCGCGGCCGGATGGACGGCCGACACGAGCTCGAGGCCGTGGGTCGCGCGCACGCGTCCGATGACGGCACCCCGGGTCGCGTTGTCGCCGATCGCGACGACGAAGCCCGCCGCGCCGGTCGCGGCGACACCGTCGTCGTCGACGACCGGTCGACCACACACCACCCCTCCCGCGAGGCCGGCGTCGACGACCGCCACCACCTCGTGGTCGCCGGCCGCCTCGAGCACGTCGATCGCCTGGCGCCCCTGTCCCGCCCCACCCACCACCACGATCCTCACGCCGCACCTCCGTCGGGAGCGTCGAACCTCGACATCGTCGCCTCCCCCGCCTGCGAGACCCCCGCACCCCGGAACACCTGGGTGACCGTCCGCCCGAGGATGCGCAGGTCGAGGGTGAACGAGTGGTGGTCCACGTAGTACAGGTCGTGGGCGAAGCGCTCGTCCCAGGTGGTGTCGTTGCGCCCGTTGACCTGGGCCCACCCGGTGATGCCCGGGAGCACCTCGTGCCGACGGGCCTGCTCGGGCGTATACCGCTCGAGGTACGACGTGAGCAACGGTCGCGGTCCGACCAGGCTCATGTCACCCCGCAGCACGTTCACCAGCTCGGGCAGCTCGTCGAGGCTCGATCGGCGCAGCGCCCGACCGAGGCGGGTGAGTCGATCGGCGTCGGGGAGCAGTGCGCCGTCGGGACCCCGGCGGTCGGTCATCGTGCGGAACTTCAACAGGCGGAACGGGACCCCGTGGCGTCCGGGGCGCTCCTGGACGAACAGCACCGGCGAGCCGAGGAAGCACCGCACGGCGACGGCGACGACGACGAACACCGGGGACAGCACGACCAGCCCCACCGCGGCGACGGTCACGTCGAGGGCCCGCTTGGCGAACGCTCCCACGGGCCGCGTCACGCCCCGGTGACCGCGACCGACCGGTACCAGTCGACCGTGCGGGCCAGGGCGTCGGGCAGCGGGACGGGGTGCACCTCGGGGAAGAGCCCGCGCAGCCGGGTGTCGTCGGCCCGGGAGTGGTCGACGTCGCCCGCCCGCCGCGGGGAGTGCTCGCGGTCGAGCGGTCGACCCAGGATCTCCTCGAGGAGGGTGATGAGGGTCAGCAGGTCGGTCCGGGTGCCGTAGGCGAGGTTGACCGGCCCCGGGTGGGTCACCCGCCGACGCAGGGCGTCGGAGACCACGGCGGTGACGGTGTCGACGAACGTGAAGTCGCGCGACTGGGTGCCGTCGCCGTGCACCGGAATCGGCTGCCCCGCCAGGGCGGCCGCGACGAACGCCGGCACCACCGCCGCGTAGGCGTGACCGACCGCCTGGTGCGGACCGAACACGTTGAAGAAGCGGAACGCCAGCACCGGCATCCCGTAGGCGTGCTGCCAGGCCAGGGCGTACCCCTCGGTGGCCTGCTTCGACGCGGCGTAGGGGCTGAGCGGCAACTGGGCCAGGTCCTCGGACTTGGGCAGGGTCGGGTTGGCACCGTAGACCGACGAGCTCGACGCCACCACCAGGTGCGGAGCGCCGCCGTGGCGGACCGCCTCGAGCACGGTGAGCGTGCCGGTGGTGTTGACCGCGTGGGTGGCGACCGGCTCGGCCACCGACCGGGGCACCGACCCCCGCGCCGCCAGGTGGACCACGGCGTCGGCCTCGGAAACCAGTCGACCGGTCAGGGCCTCGTCGAGGATCGACCCTTCGACCAGGTCGACGGCGAGCCCGTCGAGGTTGGCGGCCGATCCGGTGGAGCAGTCGTCGAGGACCCGGACCGCCGAGACCCCGGGATCGGCCAGCAGGGTGCGACACAGGTTGGTGCCGATGAACCCCGCACCGCCCGTGACCAGTACCCGCATGCGCTCCACGCTCCTCGTCGAGGTCAGCGTACCCCCGGGTCCGCGCCCGACGGCAGGTACCGTCCCGGGTGCCGATGGACCGCATCTACCTCTCGCCTCCCGACGTCGGACCCGTCGAACGGGACCTCCTCCTCGACGCCTTCGACGGCAACTGGATCGCGCCGCTCGGCCCGCACGTCGACGCCTTCGAGGCCGAGGTGGCGGCGTTCGTCGGCGACCCCAGTGCCCTCGCGCTCGCCAGCGGCACCGCCGGGCTGCACCTTGCGCTCGACCTGGTCGGCGTCGGGCCCGGCGACGACGTGCTCGTCCCGTCGTTCACGTTCGCGGCCACCGCGTTCGCGGCCGTCTACCTCGGCGCCCGGCCGTGCTTCCTCGACTCCGAGGACCGGTCGTGGAACCTCGACCCCGCCCTGGTCGAGGAGGAGCTCGCCGAGCGGGCCCGCCAGGGCCGACTGCCGAAGGCCCTCGTCACCGTCGACCTCTACGGCCAGTGCGCCGACCACGATCCGATCGTCGCGACCTGCGAACGGTACGGCGTGCCGGTGGTCGAGGACGCCGCCGAGGCCATCGGTGCCACCTACCGCGGTCGCCCGGCGGGCACCCTCGGCGACATCGGGATCTTCTCGTTCAACGGCAACAAGATCATCACCACGAGCGGTGGCGGGATGCTGCTCGCCCGCGACCCCGAGCAGGTGCGGCGAGCGCGGTTCCTCTCCCAGCAGGCCCGCGACCCGGCGCTGCACTACGAGCACTCCTCCATCGGCTACTCGTACCGGATGTCGAACCTGCTCGCCGCCCTCGGCCGCGGCCAGTTGCGGAGCCTCCCCGACAAGATCGCCCGGCGGCGCGCCATCGGCGACCGCTACCGCGCCGCGCTCGCCGGGGTGCCCGGGGTCGGGTTCATGCCCGTCGCCGACTTCGGCGAGCCCAACCACTGGCTCACGGTCGTCACCCTCGGCCCCGACGCCGGGACCGACCCCGTCGGGCTCTGCGGGCACCTCGGCCGCCTCGACGTCGAGGCCCGCCCCACGTGGAAGCCCCTCCACCTCCAGCCCGTGTTCGCCGGTGCGCCGATGCGCGGCGGCGCGGTGTGCGAGACCGCGTTCCGCGAGGGCTGCTGCCTGCCGTCGGGTTCGGCGATGTCCGACGCCGACGTCGACCGGGTGATCGCCGCCACGCTCGAGGTGGTCGCACGCTGACCCGTCGGTGCCGTCAGGTGGTGGCGCCCGAGTAGCGCCGACGATTGGCGAACCGGCGCAGGGTCTCCTCGAAGGCCAGCCCGCCGCGGGCCTTGCGCTCGAACCAGCCGGTGCCGTCGCTGATCTGCACCGGGGTGCGGGCCAGGCGCCACGGGTCGGTGTGCCCCGGACGGTTGGCCCGGCCACCGGCCACCGCGGCCGAGTCGAACCGGTCGCGCACGGCGGCGTCGGCCGTCGGCGAGCCCATCAGGGCCTTCGGGTAGGCGAAGTGCCGCGCCACCACCCCGAGGCGTTCCCCGATCAGGTCGACCGACCGGTCGAGCTCGGGACCGACCAGCGCCGGATCGAGGCGGTCGAGCAGGGCGTGGCCGTGGGTGTGCGATCCGATCGTCACCAGGCCCGACGCCGAACAGTCGCGCAGTGCCGACCACGAGATCGGCGTGCCGTCGTGGGGGAACGGGCGCTGCTGCTCGACGAATTCGGTGGCGACGTAGAGCGTGGCCGGCGCCGCGAAGCGCTCCAGCACCGGACAGGCGGCGTCCGCGAAGTCGGCGGTGCCGTCGTCGAAGGTGATCGCGACCCGCGTCTCGAGCGGATCGGCCGTCGGGTCCGCGAGCCAGTCGAGCCCGGCGGTCAGCGAGACCACGGGTAGGGTCTCGGTCAGCCATGCGATCTGGTCCGAGAAGAGCCCGAGCGGGAGGTCGACCTCCGTCGCCGTGTGCCCGCCGACCCGGTGGTAGATGAGCACGACCAGCCCCGGCACGGGGCGCCGGACCGTGTCCGCGGCCGCTGCCGTCACCTTCATGCCCGTCCGCACGACCCTGCCCAGCACGGTCACGCACAGTAGGCCCTGACGTGCCCGATCCCGGCCTGCACGTCCGTCGTGCCACCCCCACCGACCGTCCCGGCATCCTGGCCCTCGCCGGCCGGAGCCTCGGCTGGACGCCGGGCGACGCCACCGAGCGTCACTTCGCCTGGAAGCACGACGAGAACCCGTTCGGCCCGTCGCCGATGTGGGTCGCCGAGGTCGACGGCCGCCTCGCCGGGTTCCGGACCTTCCTGCGGTGGGAGCTCGTGGGCCCCGACGGCACGGTGCACCGGGTGGTGCGTGCCGTCGACACCGCCACCGACCCGGCGTTCCAGGGCCGCGGCGTGTTCACGGCGTTGACCCTGGGGGCGCTCGACGAGTTGCGCGTCGAGGGCGTCGACTTCGTGTTCAACACCCCCAACGCCCAGAGCCGACCCGGCTACCTCAAGATGGGCTGGGGGGTCGTCGGCACGTTGCCCGTGGCGATGCGGCCCTCCGGGCCCGGGGGTCTCGTGCGGATCGTGCGGGCCCGGACCCCCGCCGACCGGGGCGCCCTGCCCACCGACGTGGGCCGCGGCGCCACCGGGACACTCGACGATCCGGGCGTCGCCACCGCGCTCCTCGCGCTCGGGTCGACCCCGCCCGGGCTGCACACCCACCGCAGCCCGGCGTACCTCGCCTGGCGCTACGGGCCCGCGGCGCTGCACTACCGGGTCGTGACCGCGTCGTCGGACCCGGCGGAGGGCGCCGCCGTGATCCACCTGCGTCGACGCGGGCCGGCGGTCGAAGCGGTCGTCGCCGACCTGTTCGCCCCCGATCCCACCACGGCCCGCCGCGTGCTCCGCGCGGTCGCGCGTGGAGCGGGGGCCGACTACCTGATCCGCCTGCGCACACCGTCCGACCGGCCGTTCGGGCACGGCTTCGTGCCGGTCCCCCGGGTGGGGCCCACCCTCACCGCGCGGACCGTCGCCACCGACCCACCCGCGGACCTCGCCGGGTGGTCGTTGACCATGGGCGACGTCGAGCTGTTCTAGACCGGCCAGAGGCGCGCCACCATGCGCCCCACGAGGTCGTCGAGCGCGGCCACGGTCATGTCGTGGTCGACGCCGGGGTCGGTGGTCGGGTCCCGGACGTCGTCGTCGGTCGAGGCGCCCATCAGCGACGACCGGTCGCGACCCGCCCCCAGGATGCCGCAGAAGACCCGCAGCGGCTCGCCCTCGGGGCGCGGCTCGATGAGCTCGGCCCGGCGCACCAGTTCGCGCAGCGTGAACGCGTAGCGCCAGACCTCGGGGCGCAGCACGACCGCTTCCCGGACGTGCATCCGCTCCATGCCCACGACGAGGTCGGCACCCTCGAGCAGCTCGGTCGACACCGTCCGGCTCAGATGCCCACGCAGGTCGATGCCCGCGGCGACCGCCGCCTCGACCGTCGGGGCGGTGGCGGGCTGGCCCGACTCGAGCAGGCCGGCGCTGAGCACCTCGACCGCCAGGCCGCGTTCGGCGACCCGTCGGCGGAGCAGACCGGCGGCCAGTGGGGAACGGCACTGATTGGCCGTGCACATCACGAGGACGCGCTCGGGCCGCGCCGGCTCGTCGAACACCGGGGCCTCAGTCGGCGGCGGGAGGCCGGGGTGCGCCCACCGCCGGGGCGGCGAACTCGGCGAGCGTGGCCCGGGCGGCGTCGTCGTCGAGCGCGTCGACCACCGACGCCAGGCGGGTGAGCGCCCGCTCCAGGTCGGCCGGGGACATCACCACCGGCTCGATCCCGAGGATCGGGCCGTCGCCCACGAACGTCTCCCCGGGCCCGATCATCTCCTCGGCCAGCTTCTCACCGGGCCGCACCCCCGTGATGAGGATCTCGATGTCGGATCCGGGCCGACGACCGACCAGCCGGATCATCCGCTCGGCGAGCTCGTAGACGTTGACCTGCTCCCCCATCTGGAGGGCGAGCACCGCGTGGTCGGCGCCCGTGGCGGCGGCCTGCAGGACCAGGCGCACGGCTTCGTCGATGCTCATGAACCAGCGGGTCATGCGCGGATCGGTGACGGTGACCGGGCCACCGGCGGCGATCTGGCGCTGGAAGGTCGGGATGACCGAGCCGCGGCTGCCCGCCACGTTGCCGAACCGGACCGCGCAGTACCGCAGGCCCGCCGGCGCTCGGGTGAGGACCACCTGCTCGGCGAGCCACTTCGTGGCGCCCATCACGCTCGACGGGTCGGCGGCCTTGTCGGTGCTGATGGCGACGAAGTGGGTGGCGTTGACGCGCCGGGCGGCGTCGACGACGTTGACGGTGCCGAGCACGTTGGTGCGCACGGCCTCGCAGGCGTGGCGCTCGAGGATCGGGACGTGCTTGTGGGCGGCGGCGTGGAAGACGATGTCGGGCCGCACCCGGGAGAAGATCCGGTCGAGGGCGATGGGATCACGCACGTCGGCGAGCACGGTCTCGAACCGGCCCTGCAGCCCCTCGGAGGCGTCGTGGAGGTGCGTCTCGTCGTGGTCGAGCAGCACGAGGCGCTCGGGTCCGAGCGCCGCGACCTGTCGGGCGATCACCGAGCCGATCGACCCACCGGCGCCCGTGACGAGCACCCGCCGGCCGTGGATGAGGTCGCGCACCGGCGCGGGGTCGAGCGTGACCTGCTCGCGCCCCAGGAGGTCCTCGATGCCGAGGTCGCGCACGTCACGCAACGATCCCTGCCCGTTGACCCAGGCCGACGTCGAGGGCAGGACCCGCACCGGCAGCCCCAGGACCGCCGCCTGGTCGGCGACCCGACGCGCCACCTCGGCGTTGTCGGAGACCGCGAGCAGCACCTGGTGGACGTCGCGGTCACGGGCGACTGCGGCCAGGTCGTCGACCCCACCGAGCACGGGAACGCCGAGCATCGTCCGTCGGTGGAGTCGCGGATCGTCGTCGAGCATCGCGACCGCGACCAGTCCCGCGTGCGGGCTGCGCTGCATCTCGCGCACCGCCGCGGCACCGGTCACCCCGGCACCCACCACGGCGACCCGCAGCCCCGAGCCGTCGGCACCGATCGGGTTGCGCCGGAAGGCGAACAGCCGGCTCTGGAACCGGACCAGCCCCTGGAGCACCATCACCACGAACGGTCCGAGGACCAGCACCAGCAGCGGGATGTTGGGGTTGCCCAGGCCGAACAGCGGGACGTTGAGCACCGCGACGCACACCGCCGCCAGGGCGATCCGTCGGGCCTCGTCGATGCTGGCGTGCTGCCAGGTGCGTCCGTACCCACCCCACAGTCCGGTGGCGAGCACCGTGAGCACGATCACCGCCGGCACGAAGATCGCGAAGCGGTGCCAGTACTTCGACGGCACGTCGAGGTCGAAGCGCATCTGGAAGAGCATGAAGTAGGTCAGCGCCGCCAGCAGCGCGTCGAGCACCACGAGGGGGATGTCGCCCCGCATGCGCGACGCCGCCACCGCCAGGCGGTTCCCGATCGTCGTGCGTCCGGCCGGCGGCCGCGGCGTCGTGTGCCCTGCCCCACCCATGGGGTTCCCTCGTCCGTGCTTCGCTTCCGGCAAGGCCTCCCAGGGTACCGTGACGCCCGAATCCCCAGGAATCTCCCCGGAATCCCCCCGGATCCCGGAGGCGTCGGGCCGTCCGACGTCGGGGACATTCGGGAGACGGCCCGTGCGGATCCTCCAGGTCATCACCGACACCGACCGCCGGGGCGCCCAGCTCTTCGCCCTCGACCTGGCCGTGGCCCTGACCGAACTCGGACACTCGGTGCGAACCGTCGCCCTCGCGCCGGGTGTCGTGGGTGGCCTCGACGTCGAGGTCATCGGCCCCCGACGACGGTCGGTCCGCGGCACCTGGGCCCTGCGCCGCCGCATGGCTCGGTTCGACGTCACGATCGCCCACGGCTCGAGCACCGGACCCGCCTGCGCGCTGGCCGGCGCGGGCGAGGGCCGGCCGTTCGTCTACCGCCAGGTGTCGGACTCGCGCTTCTGGGCGCCCGACCCGATCCGCCGGGCCCGGGTGCGGCGCAGCCTGGCCCGGGCCGACCGTGTGGTGACCCTGTCGGCGTTCAACCGCCGCGACCTCGTCGACTGGATCGGCGTGCCGGGCGAGCGCATCCGCATCATCCCCAACGGCGTGGCCGCGACCCGGTTCCCACCGGTCGACGACGCCACCCGCCACGCCACCCGCGTCGCCCTCGGTCTCCCCGAGGCGCCGACGCTCGTGTCGGTGGGGGCGTTCGTCGCCGAGAAGGGCAACGACCTCGTGATCGCGGCGCTCGCCGACCTCCCCGGTGTCCACCTCCTCCTCGCCGGCGACGGCCCCGAACGGGTCAAGCTCCAGCAGCAGGCGGCGCGCGTGGCCCCCGGTCGGGTGCACTTCGTCGGGGTGCTCGACCAGGCCGTCATCGCGTTCCGGGCCGCCGACGTCGCCGTCCTGGCGAGCCGCGGCGGGGACGCCATGCCGGCGTCGATGATCGAGGCCGGGCTGTGCGGCCTGCCCGCCGTCTCGACCGCCGTCGGTGCGATCCCCGAGATCGTCCTCGACGGCCGGACCGGCGCGATCGTCGACCCCGACGACCGCCGGGCCCTCACCGCGGCGCTCCGCCGGATGACCGACGACCTCGACGGCGCCGCCGCCATGGGTCGGGCGGCGCGCGAGCACTGCCTGGCCAACTTCGAGATCACACCCGTGGCCCGGGCGTGGTCCGACGTCCTGGCCGACGTCGTGGGCTGACCCGACCCGGTGGGCCGACTCAGGCGGGCGGGCCCACGGTGAGCCGCAGCCGCTTGCGCCGGAACACCTGGCGGTAGGCCTCGAGCACCCGCGTCACTACCGCCCGCTCGTCGAAGTGGGCGCTCGCCCGTTCGCGTGATGCCGCCCCGAAGCGACGGCGACGTTCGGGGTCACCCAACTCGGCGAGGGCGGCCGCCAACGCGACCGGATCGGCCACGGGGACGAGAACGCCGTTGACCCCCTCGACCACGATCTCCCGACAGCCGCGCACGTCGGTCGCCACCACCGGCAGCGCCATCGCCGCCGCCTCCATCGCCGCGCGCGGAAAGCCCTCGCGGTGCGACGGGAGCACGAAGACGTCGAACGCCGACAACAGGGCGTCGACGTCGTCGCGGTGCCCGAGGAACCGGACGCCGGCCGCCCGCGCCCGGTCGAGCACCGCCGCGTCGAGCCGATCGGCCTTCTCGTCGTCGGCACCACCGACGCACACGAGGGCGAATCGGGTCGGATCGAGGCGCTCCATCGCCGCGAAGAGCTCCGGGTACCCCTTCTCGGCCACGAGTCGACCGACCACGCCGATCACGACGACGTCGTCGGCGACGTCCCACTCCCGCCGCAGGTCCGCCCGGACGCCGGGGGCGATCGACGCCGGGTCGAAGCGGGTGAGGTCGACCCCGTTGCCGAGGAGCCGGGCCCGGGGGGAGATCCGCCACCGGCGCAGCAACGCGACGTCCTCGGGGTTCTGGACCAGCTCGGCGTCGGAGCAGCGGGCGGCGACCGCCTCGAGTCCGTAGACCACGGTCCGCTTCGGCCACGGATCGTCGGGGGTCGCGTAGAGACCGTGCACGGTGTTGACCACCACGGGCACGCGGGCCAGTCGGCCGACGATCCGCCCGTAGAGACCGGGCTTGGGGTTGTGGGTGTGCAGGACGTCGGGCCGCTCGTCGCGCAGGATGCGCCAGAGCTCCACGGCGGCGCGCAGGTCGGCGGCGAGCGAGAACGAGCGGGTCGACGACGTCAGGGCCCGGTGCCGGACCCCGGCCGCCTCGAGCTCGGGCACCCACGGACCCGGGGCGCTGATGCCGACGACCTCGCCCCCACCCTCGACCACGGCCCGGAGCTGCGGGAGCAGGAGGTACCGGAGGCTCATGTCGACGGTGGTGAGGTGCGCCACCTTCGCCGGGCGGGTCACCGCCGACGCCGGTCGACGGCCGCGACGTAGGTCTCCTCGATCGCCCGGACCGAGACCGCCGACGAGAAGCGCTCGGCCGCGGCGTCCGCGCCGGCGGCGAGGTGCGCCCGCAGCACGGGATCGGTGGCGCGCAGGATCGCCTCGGCCAGGGCCGTCGG
>JAFMJM010000062.1 GCA_017853455.1 Acidimicrobiia bacterium
ACATCACCCACGCCAGGGCGAAGGTCGCGAGCGCCAACGCCAGGGCGCCCATCCGACGCACCGGGAACGCCACCAGCGTGCCGAGCACCGCCGCCGCGACCGCGCCGAGCAGGCAGGCCACCAGGAAGTTCATCTGCCCGTGGTGCACGACGAAGGGGATGTCGAACGACCACCTCGCCCAGGGCGGCGGGTGCACCGCGTCGGCGCCCTGGAGCGCCCACCCGGCCATGAACCCACCGGCGGTGACGAACGTGGCCTGGGCCAGGCTGACCATGCCGCCGATGCCCGTGACCACGACGAACGACAGGAACACGATCCCGAGGGCGATGCCCGGGGCCAGGACCGCGCTCCGCACGAAGTCGGGGTTCCCCGGCCACGGCAGCCAGCCGAAGGCGTACACCACCAGGACCACCGTCATGATCGTCCAGGGCAGCTTGCGCCGCCAGCCGGGCAGGCCGGCCCGGTGGTCCGGCGCGGGCTTCTCGTCGGAGACCGATCCGGCGGCGCGACCCTTGTCGCGACCGATGAAGAACAGGGCGAGCAGCAGCACGAGGTAGGGCACCGCGGCGTCGAGCCCCGAGAGCTGGTTGAGGAACGTCGGCAACACGTCGAGCTTGTACCCGGCGATGAGGTTCTGGAGCACCCCGAGGCCGAGGCCGGCGGCGAAGGCCAGCGGGATCGACCGGAGGCCGGCCAGAGCGACGGCGGCCAGCGAGGCGAGCACCACGAAGGTGTAGGTGCTGTCGCCGAGGGTGAACAGCGGGGCGATCAGGACCCCGCCCAGCCCCGCCAGGGTCATCGAGAGCATCCAGGCGATCGACGACGTGCGCCGGGGATCGATGCCGCGCAGGGCCGCCAGGGACTCGCGGTCGACCTGGGCCCGCATCTCGAGCCCGACCCGTGTCCGCCGGATGACCACGTAGAGCAGGGCCGCGACGATCGCGGCCACCACGAACACCGCCACCTGGTCGGTGTTGAGCACCACGCTCTTCAGCCCGAGCCAGTCGAACCGGATCACCTCGGAGGGCGTCGGGCCGATGCCCGGCGGCACGAAGGCGACGTCACCGAAGTCGCTGAGCTTGGGCAGGCTGAGGCCCCACCAGTCGACCAGGACGGCGTCGACCAGCCACTGCACCAGGTTGGGGAGGGCCACCAGGAGACCGATGGTGCCCACGATGCGGGCGTAGACCGGCGCCTTGCTGAGGCGGCCCAGCACGACCCGGTCGAGGAGCAGGCCGAGCAGCGGTGCGAAGACGACGACCGTGATGATCAGCGACGGCACGATCGGGATGTGCTGTCCGGTGTTGAGCTGGAAGTACAGGTACGCGCAGGTGAAGGCCACCGCCGCGTGCGCGAAGTTGAACACCCCCGACGTCTGGTACGTCAGCACCAGTCCCGACGCCATGATCGAGTAGATCGCGCCGGTGACCGTGCCGGAGATGAACAGGTTGAGGAACTTCTGCATGACGGATCCTCGGGAGCGGCGTGCGGGGGTCCGACGACCGACGGCCGGGTCCTCGCGGACCCGGCCGTCGCCGTCGGGATCAGATCGGGTCGATCCCTACTTCACCGAGGAGGGGTAGGGGGTCGGAACCCACTTGCTGCCCTTCTTGGTCAGCACGTCGTAGCACTTGAACGGCGCGCTCACCGTCCAGGCGGTCCCGTTGCTCGTGGCCAACTGACCACACGGCGAACCCGCCTGGAAGCCCTGCGGGTAGTACGTCGGCCCGACCACGTCGGGGATCTCGTACTTGAACTTCGCCGCCGCGGCCTGGAAGCGCTCGGGCGTCAGGTTCTTGCCGACCTTCTTCAGGATCTGCGTGAACATGTCCGCCGCGAAGTAGCCGCCCAGGGTGGGCTGACCGATGGAGTCGACGCCGCCCGCCTTGATCGTGTTGACGATCTTGGTCATGTTGGCCGAGGTGGCCTCAGGGGTGGCGAACTGGGTGAAGGCCGTCCAGCCCTCGGCCAGGCTCGTCAGCTGCGGGGCGTACCCGACCGCGTTGGTCTGGATGCCCTTGAAGCCGGCCTGGTAGAGCGCCTTGCCGAGCCCGAAGACGTTGTTCTGGCTGAGCACCAGGTACACGACGTCGGGAGCCTTGCCGCCGTTGGAGGTCATGATCGCCTGCACGAACGGCGACCAGTCGCTGACCGTGGCCGGCGGAGCCGGCACCGAGGCCTGGCCGTAGGTGATCTTCTGACCGTTTGCGAGCGCGGTGGCCGAGATCACTTCGAGCCCGGACTTGCCGGAGTCGTTGCTCTCGGAGATCACCGCGGCGGTCGAGCCCTTGGCCGTCTTGCCCTGCGACTTGAGCATGTCGGAGACCAGCCCGCCCCAGGTGTTGCCGGGGTGGGTCGGCGGGTTGGGCACGAGGCAGCCGGTGAACCCGATGACGTACTTGTTCGCCGGGTCGCAGTACGCCGCCGTGATGCCCCAGCCGATGATGGGCGTCTTGGTCTGGTTGGCGTACTGACCGACCTGGAGGTAGGGCGTGATCGCCGGGACGATGCCGAACACCTTCTCCTGGTCGATCAGGCGTCGACCCTCGGCGAGGTCGATGTCGGCCGTGGTCTTGTCGTCGGCGAAGCCGATGTACTTGATCTTGCGGCCGGCCACGCCGCCCGCCTTGTTGACCTCGTCGAAGTAGGCCTTGGCCGCCTGGCCGCCCGACTCGTAGTAGGCCGCGTACCCGAGACCACCGACGGTGATCTCGGTGTCGGTGACGCCACGAACGCTGCTCTGGGCTCCGGCCGAGCCGGCTCCCACCGCAACGGACGCCAGTGCGATCACCGCCGCCCCGAGGACTGCGCCGATCACCTGCTTCCTTCGCTTCACGGGTTCCCCTTTGGTCTGGTTGGTACTGCGGACCGAGCCCGGTCGACGACCCGGCCCGTTGGTGCACCGGTTCATGCGTCCCCCAGATAGGCGGCACGCACGGCGGCGTTCTGTTGGATCTCGACCGGACTGCCGGTGGCCAGCACCTGCCCGAGGTCGAGCACGACGATGCGGTCGCACTGCTCCATGACGAAGCCGATGTCGTGCTCGACGAAGACCACGGCGCACTCGCCGGCGGCCTTGAGCGCCTGGATGCGCTCCCCGAGGCGGGCGGCCTCGACCTCGTCGAGCCCCGACGACGGCTCGTCGAGCACCAGCACCTTCGGGTCGGCGACGACCGCGCGGGCCACCTCGACCATGCGCGCCAGCCCGATGGGCAGCGACCCGGCCGACTCGCCGCGCACGGCGGTGAGCCCGCACACCTCGAGGGTCTGCTCCACCCTGGCCCGGCGGGCCCGCTCGCGCGACCGGCGGGTCGGGAAGGCGACCAGGTCGGCGAAGATCCCGCCGCCGCCACCCTCCCACTCGAGGGCGGCGAGCACGTTGTCCTCGACCGTCAGCCAGCCGAACGTCTGGACGCGCTGGAAGGTCCGGCGCAGTCCCCAGCGGGCCCGGGCGACGGGGCTCTCGCGGGTGACGTCACGCCCGCCGAGGAACACCCGGCCCTCGTCGGGGAAGCGCACCCCGGTGATGGCGTCGAACAGCGTCGTCTTGCCGGCGCCGTTGGGCCCGATCAGGCCCATGACCTCGCCCGGTGCGACGGTGAACGACACGCCGGAGAGCGCACGGATCCCACCGAACCGCACGCCCACCCCGTCGAGGGCGAGGGCGGTGCCGGTCGGGTCGACGACGACGGGCGCGGCGAGGTCGTCCGAGGCGGTCGACGGTCGCTCCACGGTGGACATCCGGCTCGACCCCCCTCCCCGGACGGTGCGGTCGGGCATCCCCAGGACCCCCCTGGCCCGACCGGTGGTGCATATCTAGCGAATCAGCCCCATTATGTCCAGCATCGGGCGCCCGGTTGCCACCGGGTCGGACCCGGCCCCCAGACCCGGGTCAGCCCTCGTCGGTGAACCCGGAGGCGTCGGGATCGTCGAGGGCGGCCTTGACGATCTTGCCGGTGGGCGTGCGCGGCAGGGCCTCGGCACGGATCTCCCAGTGGGCCGGGACCTTGTAGTACGCGAGCTCCTCGCCGCACCAGGCCGCCAGGCCCCCGGCGTCGAGGGTGGCGCCCGCCACCGGCACCACGTACGCCTTGACCTCCTGGCCGAGCTCCGGGTGGTCGACGCCCACGACGGCGGCCTCGAGCACGTCGGGGTGCGCCTCGAGGCGGTGCTCGATCTCGATCGGGTAGACGTTCTCCCCGCCGCGGAAGATGAGGTCACGCTTGCGCGACGCCAGGTAGACCCGGCCGTCCTCGATCCGGCCGATGTCGCCCATCCGGTACCACCGGCCGGGCCAGAACGACTCCGCCGTCGCCTCGGGACGACGCCAGTAGCCCGGCATGATCATCGGCCCGCGGGTGCAGACCTCGCCCTCCTCGCCGAGGGGCACGGGGTTGCCGTCGGGGTCGCGGATCTCGAGCTCGACCGTCGGGTAGGGACGACCGACGGAGTCGGGATGGGCCTCGTACTCCGGGCCGGGATTGGAGGTGAGCAGCGCGGCGGTCTCGGTGGAGCCGTAGCCGACCGACATCGAGAAGCGCAGGTGCGGCATCACCTGCTTGGCCCGCTCCTGGAGCGCCGGGGCGATCGGGGAGCCGCCCCCACCCAGGGTGCGCAACGACGTCAGGTCGTGGCGCCCCACCTCGGGGTGGTGCACCACCCGGTGGAGCACGGTGCCCGTGAAGCCCCAGGCGGTGACCCGCTCCGACTCGATGACCCGCATGGCCGTCACCGGGTCGAACCGGCCGGTGAGCCAGACGGTGCGCAGGCCCACGGCCACGGCCATCACCGCCGCGGCGTGCAGGCCCGACACGTGGAACAGCGGGCTCGTGACCATCGAGCAGTTGGGCGGCTGGTCGGGCGGAGGCGGCGGCGACGTCATCATCGTGCGCGCCCCGCTGAAGAAGTTGGCGGTGAGGAAGGCGCCGATGTTGCGGTGCGTGTTGATCGCACCCTTGGGCCGACCCGTGGTGCCGCTCGTGTAGAGGATGACCGCCGGGTCGTCCTCGGCGATCGGCTGGTCGGGCAGGGCGGCGTCGGCGTGGCGGTGCCAGAGGTCGTCGAACCCGGACTCGACCTCGACCACCGGCACGCCCGGGTCGGCGCCCTCGAGCCGGGCGAGGCGCGCCGAGTCGGCCACGAGGACCTTCGGCTCGCAGTCCTCGATGCCGGTGCGGATCTCCGGACCGGTCCACCAGCCGTTGAGCCCGACGGCGATGCCGCCGAGCGCGACCGTGGCCCAGAACGTCACGATCCACTCCGGCGAGTTCGCCCCGAGGATCGCCACCCGGTCACCCGGCCCGACGCCGAAGTCGTCGCGCAGGACCGTGGCGGTCGAGGCCACGAGGCGGAGGTGCTCGGCGAACGAGAACCTGCGGTACGACTCGCCGTCGGACGTGAACGCCATGAACGGCGCGTCGCCGAAGCCGGCCGACTTCTCGAGCAGCTCGCGCAGCGAGCGCGGCCGGTTCTTCATGACGAGGCTGGGCTCGCCGAGGACGGTCTCCTCGACCACCTCGAACGGTCCGCCGGGTCCGGTGAGCTGCTCCTCGACGACGCGCAACTCCTCCGGGGCGTCGGACGGCCAGGGGAGCCGGGACGGCTGGCTCACGATCGGGTCTCCTCGGGGTGCAGGGCCGGGGCGAGCACCCCGATCAACTCGTGGATGCGACGGGCACACGCCTCGAAGACGGGCAGGTCGCCACCCGCCGGGTCGTCGACGTCCTCCCACGGCTCGAGGTCGACCGCGGCCAGGTCGAGGCGGGCGACCCGCTCGGCCAGGGGCTCGGGCCCCGGCGCCAGGTCGCGGGCCAGGCGCTCGAGCGTGGCCGTGCGGGCTGCGGCCTCGGGGTGGACCCGCCGCACGTAGGTCACGTGCTCGACCGCCAACGCGACCACGAGGTCGGCCTCGGCGACGTGGTCGGCCCGCAACTGCAGGCTCCGGTGGCCCGGCGACGACACGTCGAGGGCGGCCAGGGCGTCACGGGTGCGCCAGCTCATCGGCATGCCCTCGATGACGTGGGTCCCGGCGGTGACCACCGTGCAGGCGTCGACGACGGCGTTCGCGACGTGGGCCTCGAGGATCGCCCCGGCCATCACCGACCGGGCTGCGTTGCCCGTGCAGAGGAAGACGACGAGGGGCGGCATCGGCGGGACGATACCCGGCAGGCCCGTCGCGCCCGGCGTACGATCCCGGCGTGACGACGACGGGCGCGCCGACCGTGGGACCGGCCGGTGTCGAGCACCGCACGCCGGCGCGGGGCGCCGCCCCGTGGATCGCGGTGATCGTCCCGTTCGTCGTGTCCCGGCTCGTCTCGGGCGGATTGATCGCGGTCCTGGCCCAGGGTCGCTCCACCACCCCCGCCTTCGCCGGCTTCGCCAAGTGGGACGGCGGCTGGTACACGCTCATCGCCCGGGCCGGGTACTGGCGCGGCTCGATCGCGGGCGGCGAGACCCCGTGGCCGTTCTTCCCGCTCTACCCCTGGCTCATCCGGGCCGTGCACGCCCTCGGCCCGTCACCCGAGCTGGCGGGCGTGCTGATCAGTCACGTCGCGTGCTTCGTCGCCCTCGCCGGGCTGTACCGGATCACCACCCGACGCTTCCCGGAACGGGCCGCCACCCTGGCCGTCTGGACGTGCGCGCTCTTCCCGGCGGCGTTCGTGTGGTCGATGGTCTACCCCTCGGCGCTGATCTTCGCGGCGTGCGTGTGGGCCTTCGATCTGGTCGAGGACCGGCGCGACGTGGCGGCGGGCGTCGTGCTGATCGCCGCGGTGATGGTGCGACCCAACGGGTTCCTCTGTGCGGTGGCGATCGCCTTCGCGCTGCGGTGGTCGTGGCGGCGCGTCGCGATCGTGTGCGGGCCGTCGGCACTCGCCTTCGTGGCGTGGTGCTGGTACAACCACCACCGCACCGGCGACTGGCTGCGGTTCCTGCACGCGAAGAACGGCTGGTCCGAGATCGACCTCGTCGACTTCGTGCTCCGCGACCGCAAGATCGCGTTCCCCCACGTGCTGGTCGCACTCGCCGCCGTGGCGGCCGTGGTGATCGTGTGGCGACGCCTGCCGCGCGCCTGGCTCGTGCTCACGGGGATCTACCTCGCCGTCCCGCTCGTGACCGGCATGGTCGGGCTCGGCCGCTACGCGGGCGAGGTGTTCCCGCCGTTCGCGGCCGCCGGCGAGATCCTCCGGACCCGGTCGCGGACCGTGGTCATCGGCTTCCTCGTGGTCTGCGTGGCGGTCCAGGCGGTGTGCGTGGCCTGGACGATCCGCTGGGACTACCTGCCCTGACCCGGCGCCGGACCGGACTCCCCGGAACCGGCCTCGCCCGCGAGGATGCGACCGAGCGCATCGGCGAGTGCGCCGACGTCGTCGTCGGTCAGGTGGCGGTCGAAGTGCCGGTGCACCCCGCCGAGGTGCACGCCCGACGCCGCCCGCAGGACGTCGAGGCCGGCCCGGGTGCAGACGGCGAAGGTGCCGCGCCGGTCGTCGGGACAGGGCACGCGCTCCACGTAGCCGGCGGCCACCATGCGGTCGACGAGGCGCGTCAGGCCGCTGCGACTGAAGAGGACCCGGCGGGCGAGGTCCTGCATGCGGAGCCGGCGGTCGGGTGCCTCGGCGAGCGCGACCAGGACGTCGTACCAGGCCAGCGGGAGGTCCCGGTCCTCGAGCAGCTCGGCCTCGAGCGCGCCCACGACCACGGCGTGCACCTCGAGGAACTGGCGCCACACCCGGAGGCGGTCGTCGGGGATGCGCGGCCGGGCCACGCACCCGACGGTACCACCGGCCGACCCCGACCGTACGCACCGCAATTGTTGTTTCTGCAATCATCTGCTACGCTGAAGCCATGACCGTCACCGTGCACCGCGCCGCCGACCGCTTCCGCACCACCACCGACTGGCTCGACTCGTGGCACTCGTTCAGCTTCGGTCCCCACTTCGACCCGGCCAACCGTGGCCACGGCCTCCTCGTGGTCAGCAACGACGACGTGATCGCCCCGGGCACGGGGTTCGGGACCCACCCCCACCGCGACATGGAGATCCTCACCTGGGTGCTCGAGGGGTCGCTCGAGCACCGCGACTCCGAAGGCAACCACGGGCTGATCGAGCCCGGGGTCGCCCAACGCATGTCCGCCGGACGCGGCATCCGCCACTCGGAGCACAACGCCTCGCGCACGGTGCCGCTGCGGCTCGTGCAGATGTGGGTCCTGCCCGACACCCCGGACCTCGACCCCGGCTACGAGCAGGCGTGGGTCGGCGACGACCTGGCGACGGGCGCCCTCGTACCGATCGCGTCCGGCCGTGGTGACGCCGCCATCACGATCCACCAGCGCGACGCCGTCTGTCTGGTCGGCCGCCCGGGTCCGGGCGCGACCGTCACCGTGCCCGACGCGCCCCACGTCCACGTCTACGTGGCGCGGGGCTCGGTCACCTTCTCCGGGGGTGTCGCCCTCGCCGAGGGGGACGCCGCCCGATTGACCGGCGCCGGTCCGGTGGGGCTGACCGCCGGCCCCGACGGCGCCGAGGTGATCGTCTGGGCGACCGCCTGACGGCGTGCGCTCAGTGGTCGACCGCCACCCAGCCCCGTCCGGGGTCGTGGCGGCGCACCACCCGGGCCGGGGTGCCCACCGCCACGCAGTGGTCGGGGATCTCACCCGTGACCACCGAGCCCGCGCCGATCACGACGTGGGCGCCGATGCGCGCCCCAGGAAGCACGACCGACCCGTGGCCCAGCCACGAGCCGGGTCCGATCTCGACCGGCCGCGGACCGGCGAACTGCCGACCGATCGGAACGGTGAGGTCCTCGTAGCCGTGGTTGGCGTCGGTGATGTAGACGTGGTGCCCGGTGAACACGTCGTCGCCGATCGTGATCGACTCGTGGCCGACGATCCCGCTGCCCCGGCCGATCAGGCACCGGTCGCCGATCGACACGACGGTCTCGCGGGCGAGTTCGTGCCCGGGCGAGACGCCCGCCGACAACGCCACGTGCGAGCCGATGATCGTGCCGGAGCCGATGCGCACGTAGCGCTCGCCGAACAGGGTCGTGACCGGGAACAGGATCGCACTGCCCTCGCCGAAGGCGCCGAAGCGCCGGGCCCGGCGACTCCGCGGGCCGATCGCTCCGACCCGCTGCGCCCAGGCGTAGGCGGCCTGCATCCCGTCACCGGTCCGGCGCCCGAGCGCCCGGCCCAGCCCGCGGCCCGGAGCCGTGCCGTCCACCATCTGTCGCCCCCGTCGGTCCCGGTCCGGCGCCCGAGCGCCCGGCGGGCGACACTACCGAACGGCCCCCGGTCGGCGCCCACCCCGTCGGGGTCGAGTCGCCCGTGGGGGTCGCCCGCCGACCACAATGAGGGGATGCGTGGTCGCCTCCTCCTGCTCGGCGCCGTGGTCGCCCTCGCCGGGGCCGTCGTCGGGTGCGGCGGGGGCGGCGGGAGCTCGGCCGCCGCACCCACCACCGGGGCCGCGATCTACCGGGCCAACTGTGCGACCTGTCACGGCGCCACCGGTCAGGGGTTCGTCGGGCCCCGCCTCGCCGGGGTCGTCGCCGGGCGCTACCCGAACGTCGACGACCAGATCGCCGTGGTCACCAACGGGAAGGGCGCCATGCCCGCCTGGGGGTCGCGCCTCAGCGCCGCGCAGATCCGCACCGTGGTCGAGTACACCCGCACGAAGCTCGGCACGTGATCCGGCTCGGGACGCTCGGCGGCCTCGGGTCGCTCGTCACGGGCCGGTCGGTCGCCCCGGTCACCCCCGAGGCGCCGGCGCCCCCGGTCGGCGCCGCGCCCGACGACCCGACCCTCCGACCGCGCCCCCGCGACACCCAGCGGTCCCGGGTGTACCGCGCCGAGTCGGCGGTGCCGTCGAGTCCGCTACCCGGTCTCCCGGCGTGCGCCTCCTTCGCCGACCGGGTGGTCGGCTCGCTGTGGTGGACGGCGCGCTTCCCCGACCACACCCTCGCGGGGGTGCCGCGCCTGCGCCCCGGCAACGGCGCCCGGCAGGCGTTCTACCGGGAGGACCCCGACGGTCCGACCATCACCCTCCCCCGCCGCTACCGGACCAAGGGCGTCGTCCTGCACGAACTCGTGCACTGGGCGTTGCGGGCCGACGACGACCTCGCCAACCACGGTCCCACCTTCACCCGGATCCTGCTCGACGCCACCGCCGAGTTCTGCGGCCCCGAGCGGGCCGACCTGCTCGCCGCCGCCTACGCCGAGCAGCGCGTGAAGGTCGGTCCGGCGCCGGCGCCGGGCCCCGACGGTGGCCTCGTCTACGGGGCCGACGAACGGGCCCGTCAGTCGAGTCGGCGCATCTCCGCCGGGTAGCGCCGGACCTTCTCGAGGTAGCTCCGGACCCCGTTGCCGATCTGGTCGGGGGTCACGGCGTCGGGCTTGATGACCGCCGGCACCCCGACCGCCAGCGCCGACGGCGGCACCTCGGTCCCGGCGCGCACGACCGCCCCGGCGGCCACGAGCGCCCCGGTGCGCACCACCGCCCGCTCCAGCACGATCGCCCCGACGCCGATCAGGCAGAACCGCTCGACCTCGCACCCCTCGAGGTGGGCGAGGTGCCCGATCACGCACTCGTCACCGATCACCGTGTCGTCGACCCGGGTGCAGTGGATCACCGCTCCGTCCTGGACCGACGTCCGCGCCCCGACCGTGATCGCCCCCGAGTCGCCGCGGAGCACCGCCTGGGGCCAGATCGACGTCTCGGCCCCGATCCGGACGCGACCGATGACGGTGGCCTCCGGGTGGACGAACGCGCTCGGGTGGATCTCGGGGACGTCGTCCCCCAGGGCGTACAGGGCCATCGGCGGCAACCTACTCCCCCTTCAGCGCGGCACCGGGTGCGCCGATACCCTCCGCATGGCCCGTTCCCGCCCGTCCGCACCCGCTCCCACCACCGTCGTCACCCCGGAGGTCGTGCAGGAGCTCGTCACCCCCGGTCCGGTCGACCCGGCGATGCCGCCGGATCTCGGTCGCCGTCTGCGCGCCGTCCGGCGCCGCCAGCGGCTGTCGCGCGCCGAGGTCGCCCGCTCGGCCGGGCTGACCCGCCGGGAGGTCGCCGCGTACGAGCGCGGCGCCACCGTGCCGGCCACCGACCTGTGGTGCATCGCCGGGTCGTGCGGGGTCGACGTGGCCGAGCTGCTCCCGACCCGCGACCCGCTGCGGGTCGACGCCGACACCCTCTCCATCGGCGACACGGTGCGCCGCCTGCGTGACGGCTCGACCACCGACGAGGTCCTGACCGAGTACGCCGGGATGGTCCGTGAACTGCGCGACCTCGGCCCCGACGACACCGCCGAGGTGCGCGAGGCCGACCTCGCCGCCCTGGCCGAGTCGTTGCGCGCCACCCCGGAGGAGATCCAGGACCGCCTCGGGAACCTGCTCGGTCCACCGCCGGCCACCGAGACCCCCGTCGCCGAGGCCCCGTCCGTCGGCGACCCCCATGCCATCGAGCGCTTCCTCACCGAGATCCCGGCCGACGGGCCGGTGCTCGTCGACGGCGGGTTCGCCTTCCTCGACGAGGACTCGCTCGCCGCCCTGCGCCACCCCCTCGCTGCACCACCGGCCGGCGAACCCGTCGCCGAACCCGTCGCCGAACCCGTCG
>JAFMJM010000357.1 GCA_017853455.1 Acidimicrobiia bacterium
GCCCCTTCTTCGACCCCACCCGCTGACCCACCAGCGTTTGTGCGTTCGTCGTGCCCCTGGCACGGACGAACGCACAAACGCTGAGACGGGGCTCAGGGTTCGATCCGGACCGGGGGAGTGGGATCCACCTAGCGTGCAACGGCGTGAAGGGCTTCCGCCATCGGAGATCGCGATACCACCGGGTGGTGCGCGCGGCGAAGCGCACCCGGGTGACGGGTGCCGCGAAGGTCGCGGCGCTCGGTGCGCTGGCGCTCGTCCCGGCCGCCTGTGGCAACAACGATGCCGAGGTGCTGGCGCAGGCCCACGACCGCGTCGACCTGTCGACGTCGTCGACCACCGCCGGCCGGACCACCGGCACCACCACCGTCACCGTGCCGGCCAAGGGGGGCACGACCACCACCACCGTGGTCGTGAGCAACAACGCCCTGCCGACCGGAGCCTCGCTGAACGTCGACTTCACCTACACCGCTGCACCCGTCGGGGTCCCGAAGAACCCCTACGTCGCCGTGTGGGTCGAGGACGGCGCGGGCAACCTGGTCAAGACCGTCAGCCTCTGGTACGAGCAGGGCCGTGGTCAGCGGTGGCTGATGGACCTGCGGGCCTGGTTCGCCAAGAGCGGCGGCGCGGCGCCGGCCACCGGCACGGGCGCGTCGCACCCGGCCGGTTCGTACACCGTGGCGTGGGACGGCACCGACGCCTCGGGTGCTCCGGCTCCGAAGGGCACGTACACGATCTGGGTCGAGGCCGCGCGCGAGAAGGGCCCCTACGAGGTCACGTCGGGCGCGTTCACCGCCACCGGCAAGCCCGTGACGATCGCCATCCCCGACAACGGTGAGCTGACCGCGCTCTCGGCGAGCACGCTCCAGTGACCGCCGACCCGACCCCGCGCCGGCCCCAGCCTCCCCGCCCACCGGCGTCGTCGGCGCGCCCGCAGCCCGGCTCCCGCTCGCGGTCCGCCCCCCGCCCGGGTTCCCGCCCCGCGGGCCGCGGATCCGCCCGTCGGGGCCGGACGCCCGCCCGGCGGCGCTCGCGCGATCCGAAGTTGGTGACCCACCGCTGGGCCCGCTGGGTCCACGTCTACTCGAGCATGGTCGCCCTGCTCCTGGTGCTGTTCTTCGGGATCACCGGGCTCACCCTCAACCACCCGCAGTGGACGTTCGGGTCGTCGGTGCACCACACCGAGGAGACGGGGACCTTCCCGTTCGACGCCGTGCTCGCCGACGGCACCGTCAACTACCTCCAGGCCTCGGAGTTCGTCCGCGACCGCTACGGCGTGGCCGGCCACATCGACACGTTCTCGACGACCAACGACCAGGCGAGCATCTCGTACCGCAATCCGGGATACGCCGCGGAGCTGTTCTTCGACGTCCGCGACTCGACCTACACCCTGTCGGTCGACCAGCAGGGCTGGGTGGGCGTGCTCAACGACCTGCACAAGGGCCGGGACTCCGGATCGACCTGGTCGTGGGTGATCGACCTGTCGGCGGTGTTCCTGGTGGTCATCGCGGTCACCGGCCTGGTCATGCAGTTCTTCCTGCGCAAGCGACGGACGTCGGCCCTCATCGCGGCGGGCGTCGGCGTGGTGATCGTGATCCTGGCGGTCTGGATCACCCTGTCGTAACGGCTCCGGCGAGGTCGCTCCACGCCGGGTTGGCGTGGAGCCGACCGGCGCGGTCGACCACCAGGCACGCCACGCCGTGCGCGTCGGCGAGGGCGAGGGCCCGGTCGACCGGCTCGACGCCGAGCACGGTGGCCAGCCCGTCGGCGGTGACGGCGTCGGGTGCGACCACCGAGATCGACGCCAGATGGTCGACCGGCCGACCGGTCCGGGGGTCGAGCACGTGGGAGTGGCGGACGTCCCCGACGACGAACCCCTGGCGCGCCCGGCCGCTGGTGGCGATCGCCGCGTCGCGGAGAGGAATGACGGCCACCGGGGCGGCGCGCTGGTCGCGCTGCACCGGGTCGGCGACCTCGGCCCGGACGGGCACGGTCCCGGCGTGGCGCAGGTCGCCACCGGCGTTGACCACCAGCAGATCGGGCGCTGCGTCGACCGCCGCCAGCCCGGCGCCGAGCGCCCGGTCGACGATCCAGCCCTTGCCCAGGGCGTGCAGGTCGAGGGCGGTGCAGTCGTCCACCGGGCGCGGCACCGGGTCGACGACGAAGCGCGGTCGGGCGATCGCGGCGGCCAGGTGGGCCAGCTCGTCGTCGGTCGGCGGCACTCCGGTGGCTTCGGCCGCGCGCCACCGCTCGACGATCGCTCCCGCACAGGGGTTGTAGGCACCGCCCGAACCGACCTGCAGGGCGTGCACCCGGCGGAGCACCTCCGTCAGGTCGGTGCCCGGCCGGGCGACCTCACCGCGCTTCCAGCGCTCGAGCTCGCTGTCGGGGACGAAGCGGCTGCACACGTGCTCGAGCCGGACGATCTCGGCCAGCACGGCGTCGGCCACCGTCCGGGCGGTCTTGGAGCGCGCCGCGACCTGCACCTCGACCGTGGTGCCGAGGAGCGGGGCGCGGCTGAACGTGTGGGTCCGGGGCACGGGCGGTGACCCGCCGACCGGTCAGGCCATCGGGCGGATGATCGTCTGGTACTCGGTGTAGGGGGC
>JAFMJM010000358.1 GCA_017853455.1 Acidimicrobiia bacterium
CTCGAGCTGCTCGACTTCCAGCAGATGGAGCGCGTGCGCCAGCGGATCCGCGACATCGTCCGCGACCCGGTGACGGCCGAGAAGCTGCTCCCCTGGTACAAGATGTCGTGCAAGCGTCCGTGCTTCCACGACGACTACCTGCCCACCTTCAACCGCGACAACGTGACGCTCGTCGACACCGACGGCCGGGGCGTCGACCGGATCACCGAGACCGGCGTGGTCGTCGGCGACACCGAGTACCCCGTCGACTGCATCGTCTACGCGTCGGGCTTCGAGCTGTCGACCTTCTACACGCACCGCCTCGGCTTCGACCCCGTCGGCCGCGACGGGGCATCGATGTCGGAGGTGTGGGCCCAGGGTGCGTACACGCTGCAGGGCGTCTTCGCCCACGACTTCCCCAACCTGTGCATGAACAGCGCGATCCAGGGCGGCCAGCACATCAACATCGCCTACGCGTCCACCAAGATCGCCGAGCACACCGCCGCCGTGATCGCGCGGTGCCTCGCCGAGAAGGTCGTGATCGAGCCGACGATCGAGGCCGAGGACGAGTGGTACCAGGTGATCCTGTCGACGGTCATGGCCTACGGCGCCTACTTCGCGTCGTGCACGCCGTCGTACCTCAACAACGAGGGTCAGCCCCCCGACGAGAGTGGCGGGCGGGCGGGCGCGTTCATGAACAGCGCGGTCGAGTTCAAGGACCTGCTGCGGGCCTGGCGCGACGAGGGCTCCATGGCCGGCCTGGTGCGCACGCCGTACGCGTCCTGATCGCGTCGCGAACGACCCCGCCCACCCCGTTGTTTGGGTGATCGTGGGGGCCAGAGGCCCCACGATCACCCAAACAAGAAGAGGGGGTCAGACGGTGGCGAGGCGCAGCACCAGCGTCGCGACCGCCAGCAGCAGCGGCAACACCGGCGAGGCGAGTCCCTTGACGTCGCGGACGCGCAGGTGGGCGAGGATCGCACCCACGAAGTAGAGGATCGCGCCGATCGCGGCGGCGATCCCGAGCGGCGCCCACCAGAGCCCGATCACGATGCCGGCCGCGGCCGCCACCTCGAGGGCGGCGAGCACCGGCAGGTACTTCAGGGGCACGCCACAGGTCTCGACGACCGACTCCACACAGATCGGGTGGCGGCGAACCTTCATGAGCGCCGAGGCCAGCAGGGCCACGGCGGTGACGACCGAGACGATCACGCAGACGATGAACATGCCCCCAGCATCGCACCCTCGCGCCGTCGGGTGGGTGATTCGGTCCGGGGCGTCCCAGCCCGGTCGTAGCCTCGGCGGATGACCGACGAACGCTTCGACCTCGACGAGGTGGCCGACCGCCTCCGCACCGCCCGCCGCATCGTGATCCTCACCGGAGCCGGGATCTCGACCGAGTCGGGCATCCCCGACTTCCGCGGCCCCCAGGGCCTGTGGACCAAGAACCCCGACGCCGAGAAGGCCGCGACGCTGCAGTACTACGTCGCCGACCCCGAGCTCCGGGCCCGGGCGTGGCAGAACCGGCTCACCAGCGGCATGTGGGACGCCGAGCCCAACGCCGGGCACCGGGCGCTGGCCGACCTCGAGGGCCGGGCGTCGCTCCACCTCCTCGTCACCCAGAACGTCGACGGCCTCCACCACACCGCCGGCAACGACCCCGACCGGATCGTCGAGATCCACGGCAACGTCCGCGAGGTCAAGTGCCTGTCGTGCTCCTACACCGGGCCGATGGCGGCGACGCTCGACCGCGTCCGGGCCGGCGAGGCCGACCCGGCGTGCCCGACCTGCGGTGGGATTCTGAAGTCCTCGACCATCTCGTTCGGCGAGAACCTCGTCGCGGCCGACCTCGCCCGGGCCCAGCGGGCGGCGGCCGAGTGCGACGTCTTCCTCGCCCTCGGCACCTCGCTGACCGTCTACCCGGTCGCCCAGCTGCCCGAGTACGCCCTCGCCAACCGGGCGTTCCTGATGATCGGCAACGCCCAGCCGACCCCGTTCGACGCCCTGGCGGGGGCCGTCGCCCGGGCGCCGCTCGGGGAGTTGCTCCCCGCCCTCGTCGACGCCGTCTGAGCCGTCGCCCCGGGCCCCATGGGGAATACCTGACCTGAGCGGTAGGATTTATCCCCCACACCCCCGGGAAAGGCACGGACATGGCGACCTTCCGTGAGCTGCTCGCCGACACCAAGCAGCGCATCACCGAGATCGATCCGGCAGCGGCCGAGGCGCGCCAGGGCGCGGTCACGTTCCTCGACGTCCGCGAGCTCGACGAGTACGAGCAGGGGATGATCCCGGGGGCGGTCTTCATCCCCCGCGGGCACCTCGAGGCCCAGATCGAGAACAAGATCCCCGACAAGGACGCGCCGGTCGTCGTCTACTGCGCCGGCGGCATGCGCTCGGCCTTCGCCGCCGACACCCTCGCCCAGCTCGGCTACACGGACGTCGTCTCGATGGCCGGCGGCTTCGGCCGCTGGAAGAACGAGGGCCGTACCTGGCAGACCCCGGTCATGCTCGACGCCGAGCAGCGCAACCGGTACCACCGCCACGTGCTGCTGCCCGAGGTCGGCGAGGCCGGCCAGCAGAAGCTGCTCGAGTCGAAGGTGCTGCTCC
>JAFMJM010000359.1 GCA_017853455.1 Acidimicrobiia bacterium
TCGCCGGGTTGACCTCGGTGATCGCCCGCTCGTCGTCGGTGGCGTCGGTCTCCTCCACGATGCGCTCCACCGCGCCCCGGGCGTCGCGCACGATGCGCCCGTAGCCCGTCGGGTCGTGGAGCACGGTGGTGAGCATCGTGACGGCGGCGTCGGAGAGGCGGTGCTCCGTGGCGAGGGCGGCCAGCGTCTCGGGCCGCAGCAACGGCACGTCGGCGCTGAGCACGAGCACGTCGTCGTCGTCGACCGTGTCGCCGAAGGCGGTGAGGGCGACGGCGGCGGCGTCGCCCGTGCCGCGCTGCACCGGTTGCTCGACGAACCCGACCGGGACGGCGTCGGGACCGTGCCCGCGCCGGGTCTCGACCACGGCATCGGTGACGACGTCGGACCGGTGACCGACGACCACCACGATCCGCTCGAGCGGGAGGGCGGACAGCGCCCCGAGCACGTGGCCCACCATCGGCCGGCCGCAGAGCGGGTGGAGGATCTTGGGCAGCGGGGAGCGCATGCGCGTGCCCTGCCCGGCCGCCAGCACGATCGCCGACAGGGGTCGGTACGCCACTCGTGTCCTCCCGAATCACGCGACCGGGGTCGCGCCCGCTGGTTCCACCCGGAGTGCCGGGACCTCCCGGACTCTCCCAGGTCGCTCGGGGGCAGGGTTTCGAACCCCGACCTGGGACTCCAAAGGACCCCGTGCTGCCGTTACACCACCCCCGAAGGGTGCCGCGACCCTAGTGGCGGGACGGGGCCGGCATCCGGGGCCCCGGCCGCGGAGTGGGCCGGAGCGCCTCCGACCGGCTACCGTCCCGGACCTCATGGGGTCTTTGATCAAGAAGCGCCGCAAGCGCATGCGCAAGAAGAAGCACAAGAAGCTGTTGAAGAAGACCCGCTGGCAGCGCCGCCAGCAGGGCAAGTAGCCCGCGCGGCTCAGCTTCCGATCCGCACACCCACCGAGGTGCTGCGGGCCGCCACCACCGGGACCCGGAGGCTGCGGCTGACTCGCGCCGCCAGGTCCTCGCCGTCGACGCCCCGCTCCAGGGGAACGACGTAGGACGAGCCGCTGCCCGCCAGCAACGCCGGTCGGCCCGCCGCGCGCTCCAGCGCCTCGCGGAACTCCCGCAGGTC
This sequence comes from Acidimicrobiia bacterium, assembly GCA_017853455.1. Taxonomy (GTDB): domain Bacteria; phylum Actinomycetota; class Acidimicrobiia; order IMCC26256; family PALSA-555; genus CAIUKV01. The sequence continues at coordinate 1,123 of JAFMJM010000359.1, forward strand.
GGGGGCGACCGCCTCGGCGGCCGGCTCCAGGTCGTTGGCGAGGGCGCCGATGAGGCGCGCCACCGTCCCCTGGGGCTCCACCCGCCGGGTGGCCTCGGGACCGCCGAGCTCGTCCCAGGCGGCGTAGACGGTGGGGGTGGCCAGCCGGAAGGGCGGGATGGCCACCAGGAAGCCGAGCCCCGCCCGCAGGGAGATCGGGTCGAGGATCTCGCCCCGGCCGCGCATCCACGCCGCACCGCCCCGGATGCAGAAGGGCACGTCGGAGCCGAGCCCGGCCGCGACGTCGAGGAGCTCCTCGTCGGAGAGCTCGAGGTCGAGGAGGGTCCGCACGGCGACGATCGTCGCGGCAGCGTCGGCCGAGCCGCCGCCCAGGCCCGCCCCCGCCGGGATCCGCTTGCGCAGGGTCAGCAGGACGCCGTGCCCCGAGCGCCCGGCGCGCAGCATGACGTCCTCGGCGGCCCGGGCGGCGAGATTGTCCATGCCCTTCGGGACGTGGTCGGTCTCCCCCACCACGGCGAACGTGACCCCGCCGGGGTGGGGCACCGCCTCGACCTCGACGACGTCGGAGGGCTGGCCGATCGAGACCGTGAGCGCCTCGATCTCGTGGTAGCCGTCCGGACGCAGGCCGAGCACGCGCAGTGACAGGGTCAGCTTGCCGTAGGCGGTGGCCCGGACCCGCTGCAGCCGGTTCACGCGGCCTCCCGGCAGAGTCGGGCCCAGTCGTCGAGGTCGAGCGCCTCGGCCCGGGCGGTGGGCGCGATGTCGGCCGCTGCGAGCACGGCCTCGGTGCGCTCGCCGAGCACCGGGGCGAGCGACCGGCGCAGGGTCTTGCGGCGCTGGGCGAATCCCGAGCGCACGAGCCCGAACAGGGCGTCGGCCGACGGGACGCTCACCGGCGGTGCCGGATGGCGGTCGATCCGCACCAGCGCCGAGGCCACCTTGGGGGGCGGCACGAACACGGTGGCGGCGACGGTGCCGACCATCCGGGCGGTGCCGTAGTAGGCGATCTTCACCGACACCGCGCCGTAGGCCTTGGTGCCGGGACCGGCGACCATCCGCTCCCCCACCTCCTTCTGGACCATCACGAGGCACCGGGTGACGCGGGGGAACTCCTCGAGCAGCCGGACGACCAGAGGGGTGGCGACGTTGTAGGGCAGGTTCGACACGCAGGTCCACGAGCGGTCGTCGAGCACGTCGTCGAGGTCGACGGTGAGGGCGTCACCCTCGACGATCCGCACGGACTCCCCCACGACCTCGGCCAGGACGGGCACCAGGTAGCGGTCGAGCTCGAGCGCCACGACCTCGGCACCCGCCGCACGCAGCGCCAGCGTCAACGACCCGAGCCCCGGCCCGATCTCGAGGACCGGGTCACCGGGGCCGACGTCGGCCAGGCGCACGATCTTGGCGGCGAGGTTGGGGTCGGCCAGGAAGTGCTGTCCGAGGGCCCG
>JAFMJM010000063.1 GCA_017853455.1 Acidimicrobiia bacterium
CCCGCCGCCTGCGCCTCGAGGCCGAGGACTACGTCGACCAGAAGCTGGCCGAGTTCGAGGTGCTCCTCGACCGGACCCTCCAGACCGTCCAGCAGGGTCGGGAGCGCCTGCGGGCCACCTTCGACCAGGAGGAGATCGCCCCCGAGGCCGAGGAGGCCTACGCCGCCTTCTTCGACCAGGACGAGAGCCCCGCCGCACCCACCCCGGGCCCGACCGACCCCGGCTGGTAGCCTCAGCGGTCCTCCGGTGCGGGGCCTGTCCGCACCCTTTCCCCTCACGCGACCATGTCCGGACTCCGCATCGACGTCGCCGACCTCCTGGCCCACGCCGGGTCGCGTCGCGCCGTCGATCTGGCGGTCCCGCTGGCCGACCTCGCCGGGTCCGCCACCACGGTCGAGGGCCCGGTGGCCATGGCGCTCGACCTCGAGCGGATCCCCGACGGGATCGTGGTCCGTGGCGACATCGGGTTCACCTGGACGGGGGAGTGCTCCTCGTGCCTGGCCCCGATCGTCCGCGACCTCGTCGTCCACGTCGACGAGCTGTTCGAGCCCGACCCGGTCGAGGGTGAGACCTACCCGATCGAGGGCCACGAGATCGACCTCGAGCAGGTGGTCCGCGACGCGGTGCTGCTCGAGCTGCCGCTGGCTCCCCACTGCGACACCCCGTGCGTCGACCCGGTGGCCATCCCCGCCGTCGAGCCCGACGACGAGTCCGTTTCCCCGGACCGCGCCGACCCCCGGTGGGCGGCGCTGTCCGACCTCGAGATCACCTAGAAGGAGCCTCCGATGGCCGTCCCCAAGCGCAAGACCCCGCGCAGCAAGACCCACTCCCGACGCTCGGCGAACATGAAGCTCGCCAAGCCCGCGCAGTCGCTGTGCCCGCAGTGTGGTGCGGCGAAGCTGCCGCACCGCGTCTGCAACAACTGCGGCACCTACCGCGGGCGTCGCGTCATCGACGTCGACTGATCCCGTGACCGACGGCCGCATCACCCTCGCGGTCGACGCGATGGGCGGCGACCGGGCGCCCGGCGAGATCGTCGCCGGGGCACTCGGGGCGGTCGACGAGCTCGGCGTGGCGGTGCGGCTCTTCGGACGTGCGTCCGAGATCCGGGCGTGTCTGCCCGGTGGTGAGCCGCCCGAGCACGTGGAGATGGTCGACTGCGCCGACGTGATCGCCATGGGCGACGAGCCCGCGGCGTCGGTCCGGCGCCTGCCCGACTCGTCGATCGTCCGGGCGGCCGACGCCGTGCGTGACGGCGAGGCCGACGCCCTCGTCGGCGCCGGCAACACCGGTGCGGCGATGGCGGCCTCCCTCCTGCGGATGGGTCGGGTGCGTGGGATCGCCCGCCCGGCGATCGCCGTCGCGATCCCGGTGCCCGGATCCCACCCGCAGGTCCTCCTCGACGCCGGGGCGACCGTCGACGTCGAGCCCGAGTGGCTCGTCCAGTTCGCCCGGATGGGGCGCATCTACGCCCGCACCCGTTGGGGGGTGGCCGAACCGACCGTCGGGCTCCTCTCCAACGGCGAGGAGGAGGGCAAGGGCGACGAACTGCGCAAGCGGACGGGCGCGCTCCTCCGCGCCGAGCCGGGGTTCGTCGGCAACGTCGAGGGCACCGACCTGATGGTGCCGGGCGGTCCCGACGTCGTCGTCACGGACGGATTCAGCGGCAACCTGGTCCTCAAGACGCTCGAGGCCGCCTTGCGGAGCTTCTCGGGCCTCGTGCTGTCGATCCTCACCTCCGAGTCGCTCGCCGACGTCTCCGACCGGGTGGTCCCGCCGCTCGTCGAGGCCGCGGCCACGTTCGACCCCGACGTGACCGGAGGGGCGATGCTGATGGGCGTCCGGGGGGTGACGATCATCTCGCACGGGTCGTCGTCTGCCCGGGCGATCGTCAACGCCTGCGGCCTGGCGGCCGAGTGCGTGCGGGCCGACGTCGTCGGCCAGCTCGCCGGGACGGTCGGTCGTGCCGGCTGAGACCCACGTCGGGGGCGGGCCGCTCGACCCCGACGAGGTGCTGGCGCTCGTGCGCGACCGACTGGCCGAGATCGCCGGGATCGACGACGACCGCGTGGTTCCCGACGCCCGCCTCGCCGACGACCTCGACGTCCGCTCGACCCTGCTGTTCGACGTGCTCGAGGCGATCGAGGAGGACGTCGGCGAGCGCACCGTCGGTTTCGTGATCGACGACGAGGACCTCGCCGACCTGCACACCGTGGGAGACCTCGTCGGGTACGTCGTGGCCCGGGCGGCGGGCGGGTCGTGACCGACCCCCGCGCCGACCTCGAGCGCGCGATCGGCCACGTCTTCGTCGACCGCACCCACCTCGACTCGGCACTGATCCACCGGTCGCACTGCGCCGAGAACCCCGACGCCCGCTCCAACGAACGGATGGAGTTCCTGGGCGACGCCGTGCTGTCGCTCGCCGTCACCGACCACGTGTACGCGACCTACGACCTCCCCGAGGGTGATCTGGCCAAGGTCCGGGCGTGGGTCGTGAGCGCCGACGTGCTCGCCGAGGTCGCCGCCGACGTGGGCGTCGGGGCGGCGCTCCTGCTCGGCAAGGGAGAGGCCGCCGCCGGCGGGCGCGAGAAGCGCTCGGTGCTGGCCGACGCGATGGAGGCGGTCATCGCCGCGGTGTACCTCGACGCCGGGTGGGAGACCGCCCGCGACGTCGTGCTGGCGCTCCTCGGGTCGCGCATCGCCCAGGGGGTCGCGGGTGACGGCGGTGACGACTACAAGACGCGGCTCCAGGAGCTCGCCCGGCGGGAGTTCGAGCAGCAGCCCCGCTACCAGGTGCGCGACGAGGGTCCCGACCACGCCAAGCGCTTCTTCGCGATGGTCACGATCGGCGGGGCCGTCCACGGGCACGGCGAGGGCCGGTCGAAGAAGGCGGCCGAGCAGGCTGCGGCCCGCAACGCCTGGCAGGCGCTGGTCGACGGTGCCGGAGCTCCCTGAGGCCGAGGTCGTCCGGCGCGGGGTCGACCGGGCGGCGCGCGGGCGGACGGTGACGGCTCTGCTGCTCGGGCGCGACCGGGCGACGCGTCGAGACCCCGACCCGGCGTCGCTGCCGGCCCTGGTGACGGGGCGGCGCGTGGAGTCCGTCGACCGGGTCGGGAAGGTGCTCGTGGTCGACCTCTGGGCGGGTCCCGGTGCGCGTCCCGACGGCGTCGAGCGCGACGTGCTGGTCGTCCACCTCGGGATGTCGGGGCAGCTGCGCACCGCCCGGACCGGCGACGACCGGCCCGCGCACACGCACGTGGTGTGGGTCCTCGACGACGGGACCGAGCTGCGTTTCGTCGACCCGCGCACGTTCGGGCACGTCGCCCGGTCGACCGCGCCACCCGGTGGGCGGCCCGCCGCCCTGGCGCACCTCGGGCCCGATGCCCTCGACGAGCTCGACCCCGCTGCGCTCGCCGCCGCGTTCGCGGGCCGCCGGGTGGCGGTCAAGGCCCGGCTGCTCGACCAGACCGCCGTCGCCGGGCTCGGAAACATCTACGCCGACGAGGTGCTGTTCCGGGCGGGGATCTCGCCGCTGCGCGCCGCCGGATCGGTCCGCACCGTCGAGGTCGACCGTCTGGCGGCCGCGATCCCCGAGGTCCTCACCGCCGCGATCGCCGCCGGCGGCTCGACCCTGGGCGACGGGGGGTACGTCGACGTCGACGGACGGACCGGTCGGTACCAGGCCGAGCATCGGGTCCACGCCCGGGCCGGGCAGGCGTGCCCGGACTGCGCCGCGCCGATCACGCGGGTCCGCCTGGGTGGCCGGACCGCCTCGTGGTGCCCGCGCTGCCAACGCTGATCCCTCGGGGTGCGTCGGACCCGTCCGAACCGACGGAGCCATCGAGGGCCGCGCGCCGGGCGAAATCTGTGGAAAACCCGGACGCCCCGACTACGTGCTCGGACCCGGCCCCGTCGCTACGATCCGCCGGAGAAGGGGGGACCCGCGCGTGTTCCTGAAATCGCTGACGTTGAAGGGCTTCAAGTCCTTCGCCGACAAGACCGAGTTGACCTTCGAGCCCGGGGTCACGGTCGTCGTCGGTCCCAACGGCTCCGGGAAGTCCAACCTCGTCGACGCCGTGGCGTGGGTGCTCGGCGCGCAGGGCGCCCGTTCCCTGCGCGGCGGCAAGATGGACGACGTCATCTTCGCCGGCACCGCGTCGCGCGCCGCTCTCGGGCGGGCCGAGGTCTCCCTCACCATCGACAACGCCGCCGGTCTGCTCCCGATCGAGTTCACCGAGGTCACGATCACCCGCACGCTCTTCCGTACGGGTGAGTCCGAGTACGCCATCAACGAGGTGCCCTGCCGACTCCTCGACGTCCAGGAGCTCCTCTCCGACGCCGGCGTCGGTCGCCAGCAGCACGTCATCGTGGGTCAGGGCCAGCTCGACACCGTGCTCAACGCATCGGCGTCGGAGCGGCGGGCGATCATCGAGGAGGCCGCCGGCATCCTGAAGTTCCGGCGGCGCAAGGAGCGGGCCGAGCGCCGCCTGACCGCCACCGAGGGCAACCTGCTCCGGCTCGGGGACCTGCTGCGCGAGGTCAAGCGTCAGTTGGGCCCCCTCGAGCGCCAGGCCGACGCCGCCCGCCGCCACGACTCGGTCGTCGAGGAGTTGCGCGCCATCAAGCTCCACCTCGTCGGCCACCAGATCGCCGGTCAGCAGAGCCGCATCGAGAAGCTCCGCGACGAGCGCATCGGGCTGGTCGAGCGCGAGGGCGCCGTCCGTGAACGCCTCCGCACCCTCGACGAGTCCGTGATGGCGGCCGAGCAGGCCCTCGCCGAGCTCGGTGCCGACGAGCTCGCCGACGAGTTGGTGCGGGCCGAGTCGATGCGTGAGCGCACGCGCGGCCTGGCGTCGTTGCTCGCCGAGAAGCGGCGCGGTGTGGCCCGCGAGCTCGCGGCCGCGGCCGACGAAGGTGTGGTCGAGACGTTGGTGGCCGACGCCGTCGCGCTGCGCGAGCAGATCGCGGTGCTCGACCAGGAGGCGCTCACCCTGCCGGGCACCGAGACGCCGCTCGCCCTCGACGTCGCCGAGGATCTCGTGCGCGCCGCCGAGGAGCGCTGGCGCACCTCCGAGGCCGAGGCCGCCCGGACCCGCGCCCGTTCCGACGCCCTCGTGCAGCAGCTCGAGTTGGCGCGTCGTGCCGGTGGGTCGGGGTCGTTGACCGACCTGGACGGCGTGGTCGGTTCGTTGCTCGACCACCTCGAGGTCGAGGCGGGTGCCGAGCAGGCGGTCGCCGCCGCGCTGGGTGACGCCATGCTGGCCGTGGTCGTCCGCCACGGCGACGGTGCCCGGGCTGCGGTGGAGCGCTGCGCGACCGACGGGGTGTCGGCCTGGCTGCTCGTCGCCGACCCCGACGACACCACCGGAGCCCAGCCCGCGCTCGTGCCGCCCGGCGCCCGCCCGGTGGCCGAACTGATCCGCACGGACGTGGTCGGGCTGACCCCGGTCCTCGGGCGCATGCTGGCGCACGCCGTGATGGTCGACTCGTGGCGCACCGCCCTCGACCTGGTCGTGGCCCAGCCCGACCTCGTGGCGGTCACGCCCGACGGTTCCCGGCTGGGTGGTGGTGGCCCGTGGCGCATCGGCGCCGGGGGTCCGGTCACCGGCGTCACCCAGGCCGCCGTCGACGAGGCGGTCGAGCTGGCCGCCGCGGCCGACGTCGACCGGGCGGAGTCGGTCCGGGCGCTCGAGTCGGCCCGGGCCGCGCTCGGGGCCGCCCGGGCGAGCGAGATGCGGCGGGCCACGACCGACGAGCGCCGTCGGGTGCTGTCGGTGCGCCTCGCCGAGGTCGACGCCCGGCTCGCCGAGCGCGACCCCGAGGCCCAGGCCCAGGCCGAACGTCAGCGCCGCAACCTGATGGTCCGCGACGAGGCGCTCGGGCGGATCGAGGAGCGTCTGGTCGGACTGCGGTCGCGCATCCAGGGAGTGCACGACCGCTTGACCGAGGCGCGGCGGGCCCACGCCGAAGCGGCCCGCGCGTCGGCCGAGCAGCTCGACCGCCTGCGGGCGGAGCGCTCGGGGCTCGAGCGCGAGTTGACCGCCACGCGGGAGCGCATGTCGCGCACCGAGATCGAGGACGCCGAGGCGAAGATGCGCCTCGAGGCCGCGGTCACGACGCTGCGCACGGAGTACGACGTCGAGCCCCACGTGGCGCTCGACGCGCCGGCACCCCCGGTCCCCGACGGCACGACCCTGGCCGGCCGGGCGCGCGAGCTCGAGCGCGACCTGCGCCTCATGGGTCCGATCAACCCGCTGGCGCTCGAGGAGTACGACGCCCTCGCCGAGCGGCACCGGTTCCTCCAGGAGCAGCTCGACGACGTCAAGGCCACCCGCCGCGAGCTGTCGCGGGTGATCCGGGCGGTCGACCAGGAGATCGTGACGGTCTTCTCACAGGCGTTCGAGGACGTGGCGGGCCACTTCACGGCGCTGTTCACCACGCTCTTCCCGGGTGGATCCGGCCGGATCTCGCTCGTCGATCCGTCGGACCCCCTCAACACCGGGGTGGAGATCGAGGCTCGCCCGAGCGGCAAGAACGTGCGACGGCTCTCGCTGCTGTCGGGTGGTGAGCGCTCGCTGACGGCGCTGGCCTACCTCTTCTCGGTCTTCCGGGCCCGGCCCAGCCCCTTCTACCTGCTCGACGAGGTCGAGGCGGCGCTCGACGACGTCAACCTGCACCGGTTCCTCGACCTCGTCCACGAGTTCCGGGGTGAGGCGCAGTTGGTGGTCGTGTCGCACCAGAAGCGCACGATGGAGGCGGCCGACGTGCTCTACGGCGTCTCGATGCCGCCGGGTGGTTCGTCCCGGGTGGTCAGCCAGCGCGCCCGCGACGTGTTCGCCCCGGCCTGACCGTTCCGTCCCGCGGGCCGTCACCGCCCGGCGCCCGCTCGGGGCCCGTCCGACGGCGGGGGTAACCTCCGCGGACTGTGTCCACCACCGCGCTCGTCGTCCTCGTCGCGATCTTCGTCCTCGCCGCGCTCCTGATCGTCGTGCCGCGCCTCGCGCGCGGCCGGGGCGCACCCGAGGCCCCTCCGCAGCCCCCGCCCGTGCGGGCCCCGGAGCCCGTCCCCGAGCCGACGGAGCCCGCACCGGCGGCGGAGGTGGTCGAAGCGGTCGTCGGGGAAGTGGTCGTCGAGGAGACGACCGAGGAGTCGGCCCAGGCCGAGGTCGGGGTCGAGACCGAGATCGAGGTCGACGAGGCCGTCGAGCCGGTCCGTCTGCGCGACCGGCTCGGACGGACCCGGTCGACCTTCGCCGGTCTGCTCGGCACCCTCCGACGCTCGGGCGGTCTGACCGACGACGACTGGGACGAGCTCGAGGAGACCCTGCTGCTCGCCGACGTCGGACTCGCGACCACCCAGGCGGTGGTCGAGGGAGTCCGCGCCCGCGCCAAGGGGGCCGACGCCGCAGACCTGCCGGGCCTGCTGCGCGACGAGATCGCCGCCCGCCTCACCGCCACCGGTGGCGACCGCTCGCTGCACCACGCCGCCGAGGGCCCGACCGTCTGGTTGATGGTCGGCGTCAACGGGGTGGGCAAGACCACCACCACCGCCAAGTTGGCGAAGCGTGAGCGCGACGCCGACCGCACCGTCCTCCTGGCGGCCGCCGACACGTTCCGGGCCGCGGCCGCCGACCAGTTGGGCATGTGGGCCGGACGCCTGGGTTGCGACCTGGTGCGCGGTCAGGACGGTGGCGATCCCGGTGCCGTCGTGTTCGACGCCATGGACGCCGCGGCCGCCCGCGACCTCGACGTCGTGATCGTCGACACCGCCGGTCGTCTGCACACCAAGGTCAACCTCATGAACGAGCTCGAGAAGCTCAAGCGCATCGTCGAGCGACGCCCGGGTGCGCTCCAGGAGGTGCTGCTCGTCCTCGACGCCGCCACCGGCCAGAACGGTCTCACCCAGGCGCGGGAGTTCGCCGAGTCCGTCGACATCACCGGTGTCGTGCTCACCAAGCTCGATGGCACCGCCAAGGGCGGGGTGGTGCTCGCCATCGAGGCCGAGTTCGGTGTGCCGGTCAAGCTCGTCGGCCTGGGTGAGGGCGCCGACGACCTCGTGCCGTTCGACCCCGACGAGTTCGCCGCCGCGTTGGTCGAGTAACGGTGTTCGACTCCCTCTCCGACCGGTTCGACGGGATCTTCAAGCGCCTGCGCGGGCGCGGGGTCCTCACCGAGTCCGACATCGACGACGTGGCGCGCGAGATCCGCCTGGCGCTGCTCGAGGCCGACGTCAACGTCCGGGTCGTGAAGTCGTTCATCGGCCGGGTCAAGGAACGTGCCCACGGCGCCGACGTCGCCAAGAGCCTCACGCCCGGCCAGCAGGTCATCAAGATCGTGCACGAGGAGCTCGTCGCCACGCTGGGTGGGACGACCGGCAAGCTCACCATGAACCCCAAGCCCCCGACCGTCGTGCTGATGGCCGGGCTCCAGGGCTCGGGCAAGACGACCGCCTCGGCCAAGTTGGCCCGCCTGCTCGAGCGTGACGGCAAGCGGGTGCTCCTGGTGGGTGCCGACCTCCAGCGTCCCGCCGCGGTGGAGCAGCTCCGGGTGCTCGGCGAGCGGGTCGGGGTCCCGGTGTTCTCGGTGGGCGCCGACCCGGTCGAGGTCGCCCGCAACGGGGTCGCCGAGGCCGAGCGGCTGGGCCGCAACGTCGTCATCGTCGACACCGCGGGCCGTCTGCAGATCGACGCCGACCTCATGGACGAGCTGGCCCGGGTCCGTGACGCCGTGCAACCCGACGACTCCCTGTTGGTCGTCGACGCCATGACCGGCCAGGAGGCCGTCAACGTCGCCGAGGCGTTCGCCGAGACCGTCGACCTCACCGGCATCGTGCTCACCAAGCTCGACGGCGACGCCCGCGGCGGTGCGGCGCTGTCGGTCAAGGAGGTCACCGGCCGCCCGATCATGTTCGCGGGCGTGGGGGAGAAACTCGAGGACTTCGAAGCCTTCCACCCCGACCGGATGGCCAGCCGGATCCTCGGCATGGGCGACGTCCTGACCCTGATCGAGAAGGCCGAGCAGGCCTTCGACGCCGAGGACGCCCAGGCGGCCGCCGACCGGTTGCGCAAGGGCGAGTTCACCCTCGAGGACTTCCTCGACCAGATGCGCAAGATGCGCAAGATGGGGCCCCTTCAGGGGCTCATCTCGATGTTGCCCGGCGTGCCCAAGGAGCTCCGTGACGCCCAGATCGACGAGGGCGAGCTCACCCGGATCGAGGCGATCATCTGCTCGATGACCGGGGAGGAGCGCCGGAACCCCACCATCATCGACGGGTCCCGGCGGGTGCGGATCGCCAAGGGGAGCGGCACCAGCACCCAGCAGGTCAACGCCCTGTTGAAGCAGTTCAAGCAGGTGTCCCAGATGATCAAGCAGATGACCCGCCCGGGCAAGAAGGGCAAGGGTCGCCGGATGGGCCTGCCCCCGGGGATGGACCTCTCGGCCCTCACCGGCCCCGGGGGGCCGGGTGGCCCGGGCGGATTCCCCACCGGCTAGCCTGTCGCCTTCGTGCCCGGGGTCCGCCCCGGTGCCACTCCTCGCACCGTCGACTCACCGTTCGACCCCGTCGGGTCGGAAAGGGTTCCCGTGGCCGTCAAGATCCGACTCATGCGTGTCGGCAAGAAGAAGCAGCCGACCTACCGCGTCGTGGTCGCCGACTCCCGGTCGCCCCGTGACGGGCGGATCATCGAGACCATCGGGCACTACGGTCCCCGCGAGGAGCCGTCGCGGGTCCAGATCGACTCCGACCGTGCCCTCGACTGGCTGCGCAAGGGCGCCAAGCCCACCGAGCAGGTCCAGAAGCTCCTGACCGCCTCGGGCGTGTGGGAGACCTTCACCGCCGAGCGGCCCAACCCCGACACCAAGCTCAACCGGCGGGGTCACGTGACCGGCCGTGGTCCGGCCCGAAACACCGTCGTGGCCGAGAAGCCCGTCAAGGAGGCTCCCGCTCCGGCGGCGGCCGCCGAGGGTGACGGCGACGCTCCCGCCGAGGCCGGCGACGACGCCGCGACCGAGGACGCCGGCGAGTGACCGACCACGACGTCACCGACGACTACGAGGACTACGACGAGATCGGTGGCTCCGGCGCCGGTCCGTCGGCCGACCGGGCCCGGGCCGTCACCGAGTTCCTCGCCCGTGAGCTCGTCGAGGACACCGACGCCGTCGCCGTGACGGCGTCGCCCACCGGCGGCGAGGTCACCCTGCTGATCCACGCCAGCCCGGCCGACCTCGGTCGGCTGATCGGTCGTCGGGGCCGGGTGATCCAGGCGGTGCGCCAGCTGGCGCGGGCCGCGGGCACCCTCGACGGCGCCCGCGTCAACGTCGAAGTCGCGGAGTAGCCGCGCCGGCCATGCCGGACGTTCCCGACGGGCTCCTCGAGGTCGGTCGGATCGGGCGACCGCACGGCGTCCGGGGTGACCTGATGGTCACCCTCACCACCGACCGCACCGAGCGGGTCGATCCCGGCACGGAGTGGTGGCTCGTCGACCGCTGGTTCACCGTGACGGCCTCGTCGGCGCACCAGGGTCGCCACCGGGTCCACCTCGAGGGGATCGACGACCGCGACGTCGCCGCCACGCTCACGGGCGCGCGCATCCTCGCCACCCCGCTCGCCGCCGACGGCGACGACCTCTGGGTGCACGAGATGATCGGCGCCGAGGTCGTCGGTCCCGACGGCCGGGCCTACGGCACGGTCACCGCGGTCGAGGCCAATCCGGCCCACGACCTGCTCGTCCTCGACGGTGGTGGGCTGATCCCGGTGGTGTTCGTGACCGGGCATTCGCCGGGCCGGATCGTCGTCGACCCGCCGGCCGGCCTGCTCGACGGCGGTGACTGAGCGTGCGCATCGACGTCTTCACCATCTTCCCCGAGTACCTGGCCGGCCCGCTGGCCGCCTCGTTGCTGGGCAAGGCCCGCGACCGCGGTCTGCTCGACCTGCGGGTCCACGACCTGCGCGACTGGACCGACGACCGGCACCGGTCGGTCGACGACACGCCGTTCGGGGGTGGGGCGGGCATGGTGCTCACGCCCGGCCCGGTGTTCGCCGCCGTGGAGGCGGTCGAGCCGCCCCGCCCGCTCCTGCTGTGCTCGGCCGCCGGTCGGCGCTTCGACCAGGCCATGGCCCGGGAGCTCGCCGCCGGGGCAGGGTTCTCCCTCCTCTGCGGCCGGTACGAGGGCGTCGACCAGCGGGTCGCCGACCACTGCTGCGACGGTGAGGTCTCGGTGGGCGACTTCGTCCTGGCCGGCGGGGAGGCGGCCGCCCTGGTGGTGATCGAGGCCGCCGCCCGCCTGGTGCCGGGGGTGATGGGCAACGACGAGTCGGCCACCCAGGAGTCGTTCGCCGACGGCCTGCTCGAGTACCCGCAGTACACCCGCCCGGCCGACTTCCGGGGCTGGGCGGTGCCCGAGGTGCTGCGCAGCGGTGACCACGCCCGGGTCGCCCGGTGGCGCCGGGCCGAGGCGCTGCGCCGGACCCGGG
>JAFMJM010000360.1 GCA_017853455.1 Acidimicrobiia bacterium
CCCGACGCCTTCCCGTTCACGACCGCCACCGGCGCCAACTACGACGTCGGCGAGTACGCCAAGGCGCTCGACGAGGCCTGCCGGCTGGTCGGCTACGACGCCCTGCGCGCCGAGCAGCAGGCCCGGCGCGACCGGGGTGACTCCAAGGTGCTCGGCATCGGCGTCGGCGCCTACGTCGAGATCACCGCACCGGGCATCTTCTCCGAGTACTCGAAGATCGAGGTGAAGGCCGACGGCTCCGTCGACCTCACCGTCGGCACGTCGTCGCACGGCCAGGGGCACCGCACGGCGTTCGCCATGATCGTCCAGGATCTGCTCGGTATCCCGATGGAGAAGGTCAACCTCATCCAGTCCGACACCGCAGTCGTGCCGCGGGGGAGCGGCACGATGGGGTCGCGCTCCATGCAGATCGGGGGCAGCGCCGTTCTCCAGTCGGGTGAGGCGCTCCTCGACAAGGCCAAGCAGCTCGCCGCCCACCTGCTCGAGGCCGGCGTCGACGACGTCGTGGTGGTCGACGGTGTGGGCCTCGGCGTGGCTGGCGTGCCGAGCCGGGCCCTCACCTGGCAGGAGCTCGCCATCGCGGCCCAGGAGCCCGAGCGGCGTCCCGCCGACTGGGAGGGCCACCTGGCGGTCGAGCTCGACTTCAACCAGGGCGAGTCGTCCTACCCGTTCGGCGCCCACGTGGCGGTGGTCGAGGTCGACACCGAGACCGGGCGCGTGGAGCTGCTCCGGATCGTGGCGGTCGACGACTGCGGACGCATCCTCAACCCGCTGCTCGTCCAGGGTCAGCAGCACGGCGGCCTCGCCCAGGGGGCGTCGCAGGCGCTCTACGAGCAGTTCGTCTACGACGACGACGGCAACCCCCTCACCGGCAACTTCATGGACTACGCCTTCCCGAGCGCGGCGGAGTTCCCGTCGTTCGAGACGGCCAACACCGTCACGCCCACCCCGCTCAACCCGCTCGGCGCGAAGGGGATCGGCGAGTCGGCCACCATCGGCTCGACGCCGGCCGTGCACAACGCCGTGGTCGACGCCCTCGTGCACCTCGGCGTCGACGACGTCGAGATGCCCTGCACCGCCGAGCGGGTGTGGCAGGCGATCCAGGGGGCGAAGGCACCTGCCTGATCCCGCGCCCCGCGCCCCCTTCGCCCCGACCCTCGCGCAGCCCACGCTGCGCCTGAGCGGCGACCAGTACCGCGCGGTCGTGGCCCACTGCCTCGACGGGCTCCCCGACGAGGCGTGCGGGATGCTGAGCGGACCGCTCGGCCCCGACGGCGAGCCGACCGGCGAGATCGGGGCGGTGCACCCCGCCCGCAACGCCGACGCCTCGGCCCGTACCTACACCGTGGAGCCCCGTGACCTGCTCCGGGCGATGCGGGCCGCCGAGGCGGTGGGGCACGAGATCGTGGGGGTGTGGCACTCGCACACCCACACCGACGCCTACCCGTCGCCCACCGACGTGCGCAACGCCGTCGACCCCGCCTGGATCTACGTGCTCGTGAGCCTGCGCCACGGCGAGCCGGCCCTGCGCGCCTACCGCATCCGCGACGGAGCCATCGCCGAGATCCCCGTCGAGCTGACCCCGCCCACCCCGTTGTTTGGGTGATTGTGGGGGCCAGAGGCCCCACAATCACCCAAACAACGGGGGGAGGGTGCGACCGGACCGGGGTGCCGGGACGACCCGTAGCCTCGGCCGATGCATCGCATCCGTGCCCTCGTCGTGTCGCTCGTGCTCATCGGCGGGGTCCTGGTGCCCTCCCTGACCGCGGGGGCCCGTCCGGGTGCCACGGCGCCGTCGCTGTCCGACGGCAACTGGATCGGCACCCTGGCCTGGTCGGGCAACCAGACCGGGAGCCCCGGTGACGCCGGTCTGACGGTGGACTCGGGCGTGTTCACCGGTTCGGGGAACCTGGTGCTCACCGCGCAGGGCAGTCGGATCGAGGACAGCAACTACCAGATGGTGATCGCCGGCAACCTGCGGGGCCACGACACCTCCGGGGCGCTCTACGACGGATACCGGACGATGCACTACTCGGGCTCCGTCGGAGGCACGACCAGCGTCCCGTGTCTGCAGGGGCAGTACGACATCACCGGCGAGGTGGTCGTCGGGACGCCCGCCGGGCCGCTCTCGGTCAGCCTGCGCCCGGGCGATCTGGTCCAACCGGTCGAGTGCGCCGACAACGAATTGAATCTCGACGCCGCCACCTGTGACGAGGCGTCGGGAACCTTCGGGCTGGGGTTCGCCGCCGTCAACGCGGCCTACAGCCTCCGCCTCGACCAGGACGCCACCTTCGTCCTCTTCCGCGTCGGTGACCGGTTCACCCAGGCCCAGGCCGAGGCGAGCGCCCGACAGCTCGAGGACTGGTCCCGTCGGGTCGCCACGGCCCCGGCCGGAGACGTGAACACGCTCCGAGACGTCATGGACGAGGTCGAGCGGGCGTTCGGCAACGCTCCCCGCAACGCGTCGTGTCGCCGGGCGACCGGTGGTCCGGGTCGGGTGGCGCTGGCCGAGACCCTGCGCACCATGACGCTCGGATACCTGAGTCGTTTCGCCGACGCCGG
>JAFMJM010000369.1 GCA_017853455.1 Acidimicrobiia bacterium
ACAAGGCTTACCATCACGTCTACCGGCAACGTCCACACCCCCGCTGGCACGACCAGCATGACCAACGGGTTCATCTACATCCCTGCCGCCGCTGGTAACCCAACCGGTGCGGCTACGGCAATAAGCGGAACGGTTCCGCTGTACTACGATTCTACGAACGACAGGATGTTTGCGTACAACTCGTCTTGGAAAACGCTCACCGCTAACGTTTCCCTGTTGTCAACCAACCCTAACGGGATCATGTACCTTAACGGGTCTAGTCAAGCTACTACCTCAAGCACGTTCGTTTATAACTCATCTAACGGAAGGGTTGGTATTGGCGGTGGCTCACCTTCTTACAAACTTGATGTTGTAGAGTCAACCCGTGTAACTGGCGGTGCTGTTATTACAGGACTGGCAACACCAGCGGCACCAACAGGTACTCCGTCAACTACAGGCGGGGCGCTCTCTGCGGCAACTTATTACGCGAAGATAGTAGCCGTCGATGTAAATGGCGGTGTCTCTGTAATAGGTCCAGAGTCAACCGGAGTAACAACAACAGGCACAACCGGCTCTATAGCATGGTCATGGGCAGCGGTAACTGGCGCAGTCTCTTATGTTGTGTACTTTGGTACTACCAGTGGGACTTCTTACTCTACTTACGCCAATACAAGCACCAACTCTTACACGCTTACCACCACAGGCGCAGTAGTCACAGCATCGTTTTCTGCGTTCACAATGACTGTGAGTGCCGTAACTTCCGGCGCGTTACTGGTAGGGATGACGCTTTCAGGCACCGGTATTACGGCAGGAACGACTATTACCGCTTTCGGGACAGGAACTGGCGGGGTAGGAACATACACAATAGACATAGCTCACACTCTGACAAGCAGAACCGTAACAGCTACTGCCCAACAAAACGTATTCGGTCAGCCAAGTGCGTCTGCTCCGGGTAGCTCCGGAACACTTCAAGCAGATGGATTGCTAAAAGCCAGCGGCTTACAAGCAATTGGAAATAACCCTGTTGGAAGCGTAAATGCGCTGATATGGAACGGTAGCAACAATGCGAATGCTTCTTCCGTATTGTTTTTTGGTAATGACACAAGTTTTGCTGTATCTGGAATTTACCAATATCCGTCTACTGCTACATCGACTGCATCAATATCAGGCACAAGAGCTAACCAGCTACTCATAGCCAATGGTAAAAACGAACCTGTTTCCGTTGCCTGCTACACAGATAAGCAACACAACTTCTCACGAGTTGGTGGTGTAATAACTACTGTAGCAACGGCGATACTTCAAAAAACATACACGCTAACTAGCACCACAGCAGTGCAAAAACTGTTTAACTGTGGAACTTCTGGAAACGGTACGTTGACGATTGAGGCTGGTACTTATGAGTTCCAGTGCTTTATCAATATGTCATCTTTAAGCAGTACGTCAAATACGTTTGCATTTTCTTTCCAAGGTACTGCAACAAAAAATGTAACTTTGTATGCCTCTGCGGCAAAGCCAGCAGCTTTAGGAGATTTGATAACTAACGTAACAACATCGTCGCAGTCATTTGGTGTCAATCTAGTAGCAGCAAATACAAATACGCAGGGTTATGCGTTTATACGTGGAAGTATACGTTGCACTGTTGCCGGTACTATACAGCCGTGTATAGCACTTACTGTAGCCGCCGCAGCGAACGTGCTTGATGGGTCGTACTTCACGCTAAGCCAGATAACCAATTCCGCGTTGTTCAACGCTTCTAGCACTGGTACAACCCTGACTGTCAACTCAGTAAGCAGTGGGGTTATAGAGGTTGGTATGCTTATTTCCGGAACTAGCGTTGCCGCAGGTACTACAATTACTGCGCTGGGCACCGGTACTGGTAGAACAGGAACTTACACAACTAGCGTATCTCAGAGTTTGGCTAACACAGACATGGTTGGTCTAGCTCCATCAGCAGGCAATTGGGCTTAACACAACGAAGGAAACTCACATGGCAATTCAATGGGCAATCGTAAATATGCAACGGGTTATTGATAACGGGTTCGTTATCATTGCTGACTGGACCTGCACCGCTATGCAGGACGGGCAATCGGCCTACGTCTATGGGCAACAGTCGTTCCCGTACGACCCTAGCGAGCCGGACTTCATCCCATACGACCAACTGACTGAAGTCGAGGTCATTGGCTGGGTGCAGACGGCGATGGGGGCCGAACAAGTGGCGGCGTACGAAGCCAACGCGCAAGGCGCGCTGGACAAGCTCCTCCACCCCACTACGGCCGATGGCCTGCCGTGGGTTCAGCCTACTCCTCCTATGCCTGTAGTTCCACCTGTAGGAGCCTGACATGAACGTTGGGAATCTTATCGCCGTATGCTTTCTCTCCCGTGAAGTGGCGCACCGGGAGCACCTGCGGACTGACAGCTACGCCGCCCACAAGGCGCTTGAGGAGTTCTATACAGGTATCGTCCCTCTAGCCGATGCCCTTGCCGAAGCGTGCATGGGGCGGCACAAGGCTGTCATCAAGGACATTCCGTATCTGGCCCCGGAGGGGAAACCCGACATAATCAGCCAGTTGG
>JAFMJM010000361.1 GCA_017853455.1 Acidimicrobiia bacterium
GTAGGACGCGCAGAAGTTCACGAGCTTCGCCTCGATGGTCGGCCCGACGCAGCGGACGCCACCCCGGTCGAAGAACTCCTCGTCGCCGGCCCGGTAGGCCGCCAGTGCGGCCTCGAGGTCGGGCACCACGATCCGGACGGTCCCGTCGGGGGTGAGCAGGCGCGCCATCTCGGCGAGCGCGTGCCGCACGGCGACGTCGGGGACGTGCTCGAGCACGTGGGAGCAGAAGATCACCTCGCACGAGCCGTCGGGGTAGGGCAGCGTCGGCAGATCACGCAGGTCGAGCCGGACGTCGACGTAGGGCGCCGGTGCGTAGTAGTCGACGTTCTGCCAGCCCCGGACGTACCACGAGCCCCCGCCGATGTTGACCCGGTGGGTGGGTCCGGTCGCCCGGTGCAGCACCCGCTTGTCGAGCGCCACCCGGGCCCTCTCCAGCGGCGGCCGCAGCCGACCGATCGCCCGGCCGACGGCCCGACGCCGTTGCCGGACCGCCTTGCGGGTCCTCGAGGCCCAGCGGCGCAGGGCCGACGGTCTGCTCACGGCCGACCCCCGTCGTCGGAGGTTCGGTTCCGTCGGCCGGCCAGCAGGGTCGTGTCGATCTCCACGGCCCGCAGCCTAAAGGGGGTGGACCGCTCCACCACGCCCGCGGGCCCATGGGCGTCGACGCCGGGCGGGATAGCCTCCGGCGGCCGAGAACACGCTCCGCAGCGGAAGGACCTCCGATGACCAGTGCCGTGACGGTGGTTCGTGCCCGCGGCGTGCTCGACGTCGACACCGGGGAGATCTCCGCCGGGGCGGCCGTGCGGATCGAGGGCGACCGCATCGCGGCCGTCGGCACCGACCCGGGCGTCACCGCCGGGGCCGACGCCGTCGTCGATCTGCCCGACCTGACCCTCATCCCCGGTCTGATGGACATGGAGGTCAACTTCCTGCTCGGCGGACCGGGCGCCACCGAGCAGGACCCCATCCGGATCGACCCGGCGGCCATGACCCTGCGGGCCACGGTCAACGCCCGGCGCACCCTGCGGGCAGGCTTCACGACCGTCCGCAACCTCGGCCTGTTCGTCAAGACCAGCGGCTACCTGCTCGACGTCGCCCTGGCCGACGCGATCGACGCCGGGTGGGTCGAGGGTCCCCGCATCGTGCCCGCCGGGCACGCCGTCGTCGCCTCGGGCGGTCACCTCGACCCGTGCGCGCAGATGTACACCGCGCCCCACATCATGCCGATGACGGTCGAGGAGGGCGTCGCCGACGGCGTCGACGCCGTGCGGCGGGCGGTGCGGTACCAGATCCGTCACGGCGCCCGGGTCATCAAGTGCTGCGTCTCGGGCGGCATGGCCCCGCGCACCGGGACCGCGACGGCGCTGCAGTACTCGGCCGAGGAGCTCGCCGCCATCGTCGACGAGGCGCACCGGCGCGGCCTGAAGGTCGCGGCGCACTGTCACGGCGACGAGGCCGTGCGCGCCGCCGTCACCGCCGGGATCGACTGCATCGAGCACGGGTTCGCCATCGACGACGAGACGATCCAGCTGCTCGTCGAACACGGCACGTTCCTCGTCTCGACCAACGCCCTCATGGAGAACTGGGAGGTGTCGGCGGCCCTGCCCGCCTTCCGGTCGATGGCCGACGAGGTGTTCCCGGTCGCCCGCCGGTCGTTCAGCCGCGCGATCGAGGCCGGCGTGAAGATCGCCTGCGGCAGCGACGCCCCGGCCGTCTGGCACGGCCGCAACGCCGACGAGCTCGTCGTGCTCGTCGAGCGGGGCATGACCCCCCTGCAGGCGATCCGGTCGGCCACCGTCGTGAGCGCCGAGTTGATCGACGCTCCCGACCTCGGACGCATCGCCCCGGCGATGCTCGCCGACCTGGTCGGGGTCGAGGGCGATCCCCTCACCGACATCACCGCCACCCAGCGCGTCCGCTTCGTCATGAAGGACGGCCGGATCGTCAAGACCCCCGCTCGTTGACGTCGACCTGCGAGACTGACCGATCGGGTCACTCCCCCGCCCGGCGCGCGATCGAACGACGAGGAATCCGCATGCGACTCCGCCCCACCGCTCTGATCGCTCTGAACGCCACCCTCGTGCTGGGCACGTCCCTGCTCGTGACGGCCCCGGCGGGCGCCAGCCCGGTCGCGGTCAGCACGTGGTCGGATCTCGCCACCGCCTTCGCGGCGGCACCGAACGGCACGTCGACCACGATCCAGCTCGACGCCGACATCACCGGCACGCCCAGCGACACTCCGCAGTTCCTGACCGTGCCCTACAACGACGGTGCGGGTGGCGCATCGATCACCCTCGACCTCCACGGCCACCACCTCACCATCCAGGCCAACACCTCCAGCGACGCCGCCATCCTCGTCCTGGCGGGTGCCGCGCTCGTCGTCGAGGACAGCGTCGGCGGCGGTGTCCTCGACGTCACCGGGGGCGACTACGGCGCCGCCATCGGGTCCGACTACACGATCGGTGCCACCTCGTCGGTCAAGGAGACCGGCTCCATCACCGTCGACGGCGGCACCGTCAACGCGACCGGAGGGTTCACCGCCTCGGC
>JAFMJM010000362.1 GCA_017853455.1 Acidimicrobiia bacterium
GGAACGTGTGCTCGAAGCGGAACCCGGGGTCGGCCATGGCCCCAGGGTAGGTCGGGCCCCGACGGCCCGTTACCGGGAGAGCGACCGGCTCAGGGGGCCATGGTGGCGCCGTCGGGGAAGCCCGACGGCGTGTGGCGGCCGGCGCACACGTGCTCGAACAGCCCGTACCCGACCTGACCGTTGCAGGTGGCGCGGCCGAGGTGGTCGAGCATGGAGTACTGCGTGGCGATGATGTTCGCCGGGTCGTTCAGGTCGTAGACCGAGCCTTCGGTCCAGTTGCGCCCGCGCCACACGCCGTGGGTCCACTGCGGGTCGGGGCCGTAGCCGCAGCCCGCCGACAACGCCACGTGCCCGAGCGGCTCGACGTCGATGACGACCGGCGTGCCGTCGCGCTCCGACGCCGTGATGCGCGCCGCGACCGGGATGCGCGATCCGGAGCGGTAGGTGATGTCGTAGCGAGGGGAGCCGAGGGAGTCGACCCGACCGTCGGGCCACACCCGAAGGGCGTCGTCGAGGGTGCGCGCCCCGTTGGCGTCCTCCTGCGCGATGAACACGAGCGCGTAGTCGTCGAAGCGCAGCGGCACGTAGCACCAGTGGAAGCCGTGGCTCGGGTCGGGCTCGGCCGCGGTGCGCCCGGGCGGCTCGGGCTCACCGACCGGGCGGATGCCCCACGAGCGGTCGCGGGTGCCGATGTGGCGACCGGGCACCACCGGATACTCGGTCCCGTCGACGCGGACGTATCCCTCCCAGGTGCCGACCTGCGCGAAGCGCTGGGCGTCGAGCGTGAGCTTCGGGCCGGTGCGCATGAGGTGCGGTGACTCGTCGACCGCCGGGAACGACCCGCGCCAGTGCAGGTCGACCGCCACGCCCCACTCGTCGCCGTCGCACGTGAGGTGCAGCTCGTGCAGCGGGTCGACGACCTCGAGTCGGTACGGGCCGACCCGCTGATCCATGCGGTCGGGGCCGAGTGCATCGGAGGTCCGGACCACGTGCTGGTGGTCGCCGATGCGCACGCACACGAACGCGTCGGTGGTGCCGAGGTTGGGGTACTGGCCGAGCCCGCTCACCAGGAGGAAGTCACCCTGGGTGTCGAAGCAGTTGAGGTAGCAGCGGTCGTAGAAGTTGCGATCGCTGGTCGCGGCGTGGGCGAGGGAGTACGGCGCCTGGTGGAGCGGGTACTCGTCGGCGGGGATGGGCACGGCGACTCCTTCGATCGGACGACGGCGCCCGGTGGCGCTGTGGCAGCGTATCGCCGCCGGTCCGCTCCCGCCCCGGGTGCCGTCAGTCGGTCGTCGGTGCCGCCGCGGGCTCGTCGTCGAAGATCGCCCCGCCGATCCGGCGGGCCGCCATGGCCGCCGGGAATCCTGCGTACGCGGTCATGTGGTACACGACCTCGGCGATCTCGTCGACGGTCAGGCCGTTGGCGCGCGCCACACGCATGTGCACGGCGAGCTCGTCCTCGACGCCGAGGGCGATGAGGGCGCCGAGGGTGACGAGGCTCCGGCTCCGTCGGTCGAGTCCGGGCCGGGTCCAGAGCGTGGCGAAGGCATTGTGGAGGGCGAGGTCGCCCATCTCGCCGCCGAAGGCGCTGGAGTTCAGGCTGACGTCGTCGCCGTCGGGGAGGAGACCGGGCAGCATCTCCCGGAACACCTCGAGTCCGGCTCGTCGTTCGTCGTCGTGCACGGGAACCTCCCTGGTGTGGTGACGGGTGCGCAGCGGCGCCCCGGCCGGGATCGTAGGCAACGGGGCCGCTGGGGTGGATCCCGGTTGGTGGATTCCGCCGGGGTACTGTCCGGCCGTGGGCGATGTGCAGGAGTACGAGTCGGTCGACGGCCTCGAGGTGCGCCTCGACGACGCGGTCCTGCGGTGCACGCTCGATCGGCCCCGCACGCGCAACTCCCTCGATCCAGGGATGATGATCGGCCTGGTGCGGGCGCTCGAGAACGCCGGCATGGACGAGCGGGTGCGGGTGATCGTGCTCGAAGGCGCCGGCGACCACTTCTGCGGGGGTGCCGACATCGTCGCGCGCAACGCCGCCACGGGCGAACGGCCCCGGGTGGGCAGCATCCAGCGGCGTCTGCCGGTGCAGGCCAACCGGCTCATGACCGTGATGCTCACGGTGCAGACCCCGATCGTCGCCCGAGTGCAGGGTTGGGCGACCGGTATCGGGTTCCACCTGGCCC
This sequence comes from Acidimicrobiia bacterium, assembly GCA_017853455.1. GTDB lineage: Bacteria > Actinomycetota > Acidimicrobiia > IMCC26256 > PALSA-555 > CAIUKV01. The sequence goes on from JAFMJM010000362.1 coordinate 2,184, forward strand.
TGGCGGCCGACTTCTGCGTGGCGTCGGAGTCGGCACGGTTCTGGGAGCCGTTCCTCCAGCGGGGCTTCACCCCCGACAGCGGCGGGGTGTGGCTCCTGCCTCGCCTGGGCGGGGTCGCCCTCGCCCGTGACCTGGTCATGCTCGGTCGTGAGCTCTCGGGTGCCGAGGCCGCCGATCTGCACCTGATCCACCGGGCGGTCCCCGACGCCGAGCTCGGCGCCGCCACCGACGAACTGGTCGCCGAGCTGGCGGCGAAGCCGACGGTGGCGCTCGGTCTCGCCAAGTGGCTCATGTTCACCGGTCAGTCGGTGCCCTTCGAGCAGCACCTCGCCAACGAGGCGTTCGCCATGGAGCT
>JAFMJM010000363.1 GCA_017853455.1 Acidimicrobiia bacterium
AGATCATCCACCTCGCCGAGAACGGCTTCTGCGCCGACGGCGACCAGGAGCGGCTCTACGCCGACGGCGAGCTCGAGATCGGTGGACGTCTGCCCGTCAACACCGACGGCGGCCTCATCGCCAACGGTGAGCCGATCGGCGCATCCGGGCTCCGTCAGGTGCACGAGATCGTGCGCCAGCTGCGCGGCCAGGCCGGTGACCGTCAGGTGGAGGGGGCCAAGGTCGGTTACACCCAGCTCTACGGCGCCCCCGGCACCGCCGGTGTCTCGATCCTGTCCCTCTGACCCGACATCCCGCCGTCGCGCCGTCCCGCGATCGATCACCAGGAACCCCGATGCTCACCAACGCCCCCACCGATCCCGAGATCCGGGCCCAGATGATCGACACCGTGCGCTCGTGGGTCGCCCGCGAGGTGATCCCGGTGGCCAGCGAGCTCGAGCACGCCGACGCCTACCCCGCCGAGATCATCGAGGGGATGAAGCAGCTCGGGCTGTTCGGCCTGACCATCCCCGAGGAGTACGGCGGGCTCGGGCTCGACCTCCTCACCTACATCGGGGTGATCGAGGAGCTGGCCTACGGCTGGATGACCCTCTCGGGGGTGGTCAACACCCACACCATGTGCGCCACCCTGATCGGCTCCTACGGCACCGACGAGCAGAAGCAGCGGTGGCTGCCCCAGATGGTCGACGGCACGCGCCGCGGGGCGTTGTCGCTGTCGGAGCCCGACGCCGGGACCGACACCCGCAACATCGCCTGCAAGGCGGTGCGCGACGGCGACGAGTGGGTGGTCACCGGCACCAAGGCCTGGGTGACCAACGGCGAGAGGGCGGGGATCGTGGCGCTCGCCGCCCGCACCGAGGAGGGCATCTCGGCGTTCGTGGTCGAGAAGGAGCCCGGACCGGCGTTCGAGGGGATCTCGGTCTCGAAGAACGTCGGCAAGCTCGGCTACAAGGGCATCGAGACGGTCGAGATGGCCTACGCCGACCACCGCCTCCCGCTCGACGCCCTGGTCGGCACACCCGGCAAGGGCCTGCCCCAGATCCTGAGCGTGCTCGAGGTGGGTCGGATCAACATCGCCGCCCGGGCGGTCGGGGTGGCCCGGGCCGCGTTCGACGCCGCCCTCGCCTACGCCCAGGTGCGCCACACGATGGGCCAGCCCATCGCCGAGCACCAGGCCATCCAGCTCAAGCTCGCCGACATGGCCACCCAGCTCGAGGCGGCCCGCCTGCTGACGAAGTCGGCGGCCGAGCGCAAGGCGCGCGGCGAGCGCTGCGACGTCGAGGCCGGCATGGCCAAGCTCTTCGCCAGCGAGGCGGCGTTCGCGATCGCCACCGAGGCGATGCGCATCCACGGCGGCGTCGGCTACACCACCGAGCTGCCCGTCGAGCGCTACTTCCGCGACGCCCCGCTGATGATCATCGGCGAGGGCACCAACGAGATCCAGCGTCTCGTCATCGCCCGCGGCCTCCTCGCCCGCGCCCGCGAGGGCTCCTGACCCTTCCCGGCTCGTCGGTCAGCCGTTCGGTCCGCCGTTCGGTCGACGGCACCCCGTTCGTTGTTTGGACGTTTCCGGGGGCCAGAGGCCCCGGAAACGTCCAAACAACGAAGCCGGAGCGGACGACCGGGTCACCCCGACCGGGTCAGACCCGCCGAGTCAGCCGAAGGTGGCGTCGGGGTGTTCGCCGAGGCGGGGGACGGGGCCCGTCACCGACCGCGACCGGCCCCGGAACGTGATCGGCCCGTTGACGCTCTCGGTGAACGTCTCCCCACCCGGGTCGGGCACGCGCACGATGCCGTCGTTGTCACGCACCTGCGGGTCGGCCAGCACGTCGGCGGGCGCCGACACCGGCGCCCACCAGACACCGGCCGCGTCGAGCCGCTCGGCCCACTCGGCCAGGGTGCGCGACCCGAACTCGGCGTCGAGTACGGCGATGACGTCGCTGCTGTTGCGGCGCAGGGTCCGCCCGCTGGCGAAGCGCTCGTCGTCGAGCAGGTCGTCGCGACCGAGCGCGGTGAGCACGTTGCGCAGGTGACGGTCGGCCTCGAGGCAGGTGAGGAACAGCCACCGGTCGTCGGACGTGAGGTAGCAGTTCATGAGCGGCGTCTGGGTCTCAGTGCGGGGCTCACCGCGCGCCACCTTGCCGATCGCCGACTGGAGCCCGAGGTCCCAGCCCAGCATGTAGGCGCCGGTGCGCAGCAGCGACGTCTCGACCACGCAGCCCTCGCCCCTGGCGCGCTGCTGGAGCACCCCACCGAGGATCCCGGCCAGCACCGCCAGCGCGGTCACGTGGTCACCCATCGCGCCCCGGGCGTTGAGCGGCTCACCGTTGAGCGCGAGCTGGTACGACATCCCGCTCCGAGCCCAGAAGGCACCGAGGTCGTACGACGGCCGGTCACGGTCGGTTCCGGCGAGGCCGTACCCGCTCACGCTGCAGTAGACGAGGTGCGGGTGGCGGGCGGCGGTCGAGTCGGCGTCGAGGCCGAACCGGTCGAGCACGTCGGGCTTGAGGTTGGTGACGAACACGTGCGC
>JAFMJM010000364.1 GCA_017853455.1 Acidimicrobiia bacterium
CTGCGTCAGGCGTCGGGGGTGAGCAGGACCACCGGGATCACCCGGTCGTGCTCGGCGGCATGGCGTTCGTGGTCGGTGTAGACGGGGAGGTAGTCGACGAACCGGGCGTAGGCCGCGTCCCGCTCCGTGCCCTCGAGCACCCGGGCCCGCACCGCCACCGTGCGCCGCCCCTCGCTCACCCGGGCCCGCGGCTCGGCCACCAGGTTGTGGAACCAGGCCGAGTGGTGCGCCTGACCGCCGTTGGAGGCCGCCACCAGCCAGCCGTCGCCGGTGCGCAGGCCGGTCAGCGGCCACGTGCGCTCCTTGCCCGTGCGCCGCCCGGTGGTGGTGAGCAGGATCATCGGCTCGCCCTTGAAGCGGGTGAGCGCCCGACCCCCGCTGACGCGCACCACGCTGCGGTGGAACGCCGAGAACGCCTTCTGCGCGGACCGGGGCAATTGGATCGCCACGGCGGGAACGCTAGCCCGCTCCGGGCGCGCGCACCGGCGCCGGTCGTAGGATCCGACGCATGGAAGACCGCCTGACCCCCGTGCTCTACCTCGAGATGACCGAGGCCACCCCCGGGGCGTACGCCGCCGACCGGGTACACGCGGTGCTCGCGCTCCCCGGCGTGCAACGCGCCACCTGGTGGCGCAACGTCTACCGCGACCGGCCCGACCTGCCGCGCGAGCTGCCCGAGTTCGACACCCTCGGCGTGTACGAGTGCACCCCCGACTTCGTCGCCCCGGCCACACCGGCCGGCGTCACCGGCCACCACTTCGTGCGCACGCCGCGCCCGGGCCAGGGCCGCCTGACCGGCAATCCGACCGTCGGACTGTCACTGGTGCTCATCAGCCCACCCGACGACGCCCAGGCCCAGGACCTGCGCGACTGGGGTGACTTCGTGCACATCAACCACATCGTCGAAGCCGGCATCCCCGGGTTCACGATGATCACGCCGTACGAGAACGCCACCCGGGGCGACCCGAGGTTCATGCACTTCTACGAGTTCGACGACGCCGACGCCGAGGTCACCTTCAAGCGCATGCGCCCGCTGGTCGAGGCGAAGATCGGCCCGTGGGGATCGCCGGCGTGCGACCGCTGGGCGGTCCACCCCGCGCTGCGGATCATGTACGTGAACTCGTTCACCCTCGTCGGCGACGCCACCCCGTGACCGGTCCCGGGCCCGACGCCGGCCCCCCGTTCTTCGACGTCGTGCTCACCCAGCGGGCGTGCCGCACGTTCGCCGACACGCCGGTCACCGACGCCGAGATCGACACCGTGCTCCGGGCCGCCACCCACGCCCCGAGCGCCGAGAACCGCCAACCGTGGGAGTTCGTGGTCGTCCGCGACCCCGCCGTGCAGACCGCGCTCCACGACATCGCCGAAGCGGCCTGGGCCGGCGGTGGTCGCGCCTTCTCCGAGGGACGCCTGCCCGACGAGCTCCTCGCCGAGGTCGACGCCGGCTACGCCGGCGGTGGCTACCGCAGCGCGCCGGTGCTGGTGGTGGTGTGCGCCGACGTCGAGCGGTGCCTGCCCGCCACGGTGGCGTCGTCGATCTTCCCGTGTGCGCAGAACCTGCTGCTCGCCGCCCACGCCCTCGGGCTCGGCTCCGCCCTCACGACGCTCGGCGCGTCGGCCGGCCCCGAGGTGCGCGCCGTCCTGGGCCTCCCCGAGCACGTGTGGCCCCAGGTCGTGGTGCCGCTCGGCCGACCCGCCCGTGCTCTCGGCCCGCCCCGGCGCGAGCCGGTCGCCGACCACACCCACCGCGACCGCTACGGCACCGCCTGGGAGGGACGCCGGTAGGTCAGGCGACGGTCACGACCGCACCGCCGGCGGCGGCCGACGCCCGGATCGCGTCGAGCACCACCATCTCGGCGACACCGTCGGCGAAGGTCGGCACCGGCACCGCCGAGGCGTGGGGGCTCCCGTCGACCCCGGCCCGCAGCACCTCGCAGAGTCGGGTGTAGGGACCGAGCTCGAGGTGGGTGTATCGGTGCCGGGGGTCGTCGCTCTCCCCCGGGCCCGCCGGCGGCACCAGGTCGGCCGGCACGGGCACCGCGCGGGTCCCTGACCGGTCGGCGAGCCACACGGCGTCGCCCTCGGTCCAGAGCGTGCCGTCGGTGCCGACCACCCGGGTCAGGCCGGCGAAGGGGCCCCAGTCGGCCGCGGTCTGCTGGATCACGCCTTCGACCCCGTTGCGCAGGCGGAAGCGCACCGCGAACGAGTCCTCGGCCACCCCCGCACGGGCCGACACGATCGGCAGCGCAGCACTGACCGACGCGAACTCGCCGAGCCACGAGCGCACCTGGTCGACGACGTGACTGCCCGAGGCGCCGAGCCAGCCGCCCCCGCCGGCCGCGTCGAACCACCAGCCGGGGAACCGCACCGCCGGGTCGACCGGGTCGGCGACCATCGGCACGAACTGCACGAGGCTCACGAAGCGGGGCTCGCCGACGGCGCCGTCGGCGATCAGCCGGGCGACCAGGGCCCGGTCGGGGGCCCACCGGAACTCGTGGCCCACGAGGTGGGTCACGCCCGC
>JAFMJM010000365.1 GCA_017853455.1 Acidimicrobiia bacterium
CTGGTCAACATCTTCGGTCGCGAGACCCCGGTCGAACTCGAGTTCGGCCAGGTCGCGAAGCTCTAGTCGGAATCGAACGAGAGAACATCATGGCGAAGAAGAAGGTCGCAGCAATCGTGCGGATCCAGATCGAGGCGGGGGCGGCGACGCCCGCGCCGCCGGTCGGTACCGCCCTCGGTCCGCACGGCATCCAGATCATGGACTTCTGCAAGGCGTACAACGCCGCGACGGAGAACCAGCGCGGGATGGTCATCCCCGCCGAGATCACCGTGTACGAGGACCGTTCGTTCACCTTCATCACCAAGACCCCGCCGACCCCGTTCCTGATCCGTCAGGCCGCGGGGGTCGAGAAGGGCTCCAACAGCCCGCGGACGACCAAGGTCGGAAGCATCAGCCGCGCGCAGCTGCAGCAGATCGCCGAGACCAAGATGCCCGACCTCAACGCGGTCGACCTCGAGGGTGCGCTCGCGCAGGTCTCGGGCACGGCCCGGTCGATGGGCATCGAGATCACCGACTGACACCCGTCACGTCGGCCGGCTCCGGCCGGATCCCCGCCCCGCGGACGACCTCGCCGCGGGTACCCGGACCCACCGAGGGAGGACCCCCATGTCCAAGCACGGCAAGAAGTACGACGACGCCGCCCGGACCTACGACCGCGACCGGCTCTTCCCGCCGGCCGAGGCGTTCACCATGGTCAAGGCGATGGCCACCAAGAAGTTCGACGAGACCGTCGAGGTGGCCTTCCGGCTCGGGGTCGACCCCCGCAAGGCCGACCAGATGATCCGCGGCACGGTCTCGTTGCCCCACGGGACCGGCAAGACCGTCCGCGTGGCCGTCTTCGCCGCCGGTGACCAGGCCCGCGAGGCCGAAGCCGCCGGCGCCGACGTCGTCGGGGCCGACGACCTCGTGGCCCGGATCGAGGGCGGGTTCCTCGACTTCGACGTCACCATCGCCACCCCCGACCTCATGCCCCTCGTCGGCAAGCTCGGTCGCCAGCTCGGCCCCCGTGGCCTGATGCCCAACCCGAAGACCGGCACCGTCACCACCGACGTCGGCCGGACGGTCGAGGAGTACAAGGCCGGCCGGGTGGAGTACCGCACGGACCGCTACGGCAACGTCCACGTGCCGGTCGGCAAGGCGTCGTTCTCGGTCGAGCAGCTGAGCGACAACTTCCAGGCGATCCACGACGAGGTGGTCCGGGCCAAGCCCGCCGCCGCCAAGGGTCGCTACATCCGTGGCGTCACCACCTCGTCCACCATGGGCCCGGGGGTCAAGGTCGACCCGACGGCCCGCGCCGACGAGGCAGCCGGCGCCGGCACCGACTAGCATCCTCCGTCCTACTTCGAGCGAGACCGCCGAAGACCTCCGGTCCCCGCCCCGGCGGGGGTAATGGGGCTCCCGCCCCGCCGGACGAGGCCGTCCCCGTCGAGCCACCGTCGCCCCCGGGCGTCGGGGTGCGCGGGGGTGCCCCGGGTCCGAGGCACCCGTCCCCACCACCGACCGTTCCGGAGCACCCATGGCCCGTCCCGAGAAAGTGGCCGTCGTCGAAGAGATCCGAGCGAAGCTCGGCGACTCCGACGCCGCCATCCTCACCGAGTACCGGGGCCTCTCGGTCACCGAGTTGGCCGGTCTGCGGGGCGCCCTGCGCCCCTCGGCCACCGAGTACAAGGTCTTCAAGAACACCCTGGCCCGTCGGGCGGCCGACGAGGCCGGCCTGTCGGAGCTCAACCCGATGCTCGAGGGGCCGACGGCCATCGCCTTCGTGCGGGGCGACGCCGTGGGCGCCGCCAAGGCCATCCGCGAGTTCGCCAAGACCTCCCCGACCCTGGTGGTCAAGGGTGGCCTGCTCGGGGGTCGGCTGCTCAGCGCCGCCGACATCGACGCCCTGGCCGACATCGAGCCCCGTGAGGTGCTCCTGGCCCGCCTCGCCGGCGGGTTCCAGGCCCCGCTCACCAAGGCGGCCGGCCTGTTCCAGGCGTTCACCCGCAACTTCGCCTACGGCCTGAAGGCCTACGTCGACCAGCGGGCCGCCGAGGCACCCGCGGCGGAGGCCCCGGCCCCGGCTCCGGCTCCGGCCGAGGAGGCTCCGGCGGTCGAGGCCCCGGCCGACGAGGCACCCGTGGCCGAGGCGTCCGCCGACGCGACCCCCGAGGCCCCCGAGGCCGCCGAGGAGACCCCCGCCGAGGAGACCCCGGCCGAGTAGCCGGTTCCCCGAGCGTTCCGCACCAGTTCGACCGTTCCGACCCGTTCGTCCATTTCGACCGATAACCCAGGGAGAGCAACCACCATGGCAACCATGAGCACCAGCGACCTGCTCGACGTCTTCAAGAACATGACGGTCCTCGAGCTCAACGACTTCCTCAAGGCCTTCGAGGAGGAGTTCGGCGTGACCGCGGCCGCCCCGGCGGCGGTCGCCGTGGCGGCGGCCCCGGCGGCCGGCGGCGGCGACGCGGGCGGCGGCGACGAGCAGGACGAGTTCGACGTGATCCTGGCCGCGGCCGGCGAGAAGAAGATCAACGT
>JAFMJM010000064.1 GCA_017853455.1 Acidimicrobiia bacterium
AGCTGCATGATGATCGACGCCGTGATGTACGGCATGATCCCGAGGAAGAAGATCGCGACGTTGGTGATCGCGCCACCGGCGAAGAGGTCGAGGAATCCGACCACGCCGGCGTTGTTCGCCTGGTTCTGCAGGTCCTTGATGGCGCCGAAGTCGACGTACGGGACCGGCAGGTGCGCACCCACGCGGTAGATCGCGATGATCAGCAGCGTGAAGAGGATCTTGTTCCGCAGGTCGGCGACCCGGAACATGTTGCGCAGGCGGGAGAGCATGGCTCGTCTCGGCTCAGCGGTTGGTCAGGGCGTTGTTGGAGCCCGCCGGCGGCCGCCGGTCACCCCACGGCGCCGGGATGATCTCGACCGTCCCACCGGCCGCGGTGATCGCGGCACGAGCGGAGGCCGAGAAGGCGTGGGCCTTGACGGTGAGGGCACCGGCGACCTCGCCGCGACCCAGCACCTTCACGAGACCCCGCTTGGCGACGAGGCCCTTGGCCCGCAGCGAGTCGGGGTCGACGACCGAGCCCGGAGCGAAGCCCTCGAGGGTGTCGAGGTTCACCACGTTGTACTCGACCCGGAACGGGTTGCGGAAGCCCTTGGCCTTCGGGATGCGACGGTGCAGCGGCGTCTGACCACCCTCGAACCCGGGCTTGGTGTTGTCACGGGCGCCCGCGCCCTTGGTGCCGCGGCCGGCGGTCTTGCCGCCCTTGCCGCCGATGCCGCGACCGACACGCTTGGCCGGACGCTTGGAGCCGGGAGCCGGCTTGAGATCGTGGATCTTGATGGTCATGTCAGGAGACCTCTTCGACCTGGACCAGGTGCGGGACCTTGGCGATCATGCCGCGGATCTCGGGACGGTCCGGCAGCTCGACCGACTGGTCGATCTTCCGCAGCCCGAGGGCCCGCAGCGTGCCGCGCTGCTTGGGCTTGATGCCGATCTTGGACTTGACGAGGGTGACGCGCAGGCTCGCCATGTCATGCCACCTCGGCGGGCTCGCCGTGTCGGCCGGCGGCCTTGCGCTCGCGGTAGGCCCGCAGCATCCCGGCCGACGACACCTCTTCGGGCGACTTGCCGCGCAGGCGGGCGACCTCCTCGGGGCGGCGCAGCGAGCGCAGCCCGTCGATCGTCGCACGCGAGACGTTGATCGCGTTGGTCGAGCCGAGCGACTTGGCCAGCACGTCGTGCACGCCCGCCGCCTCGAGGATCGCCCGGGCGGCACCGCCCGCGATGACCCCGGTACCGGGGGCGGCGGGCTTGAGCAGGACGCGGGCGGCGTCGTGCTCGCCGATGATCTGGTGGGTGATCGTCGAACCGGCGAGCGGCACGTTGAAGAGGTTCTTGCGCGCCTCCTCCATGCCCTTCTGGATGGCGGCCGGCACTTCCTTGGCCTTGCCGTAGCCCAGACCGACGTTGCCGTCGCCGTCGCCCACCACCACGAGGGCGGTGAACGAGAACCGGCGACCGCCCTTGACGACCTTGGCGACCCGGTTGATCGTGATCACCCGCTCTTCGAGCTGTCCTTCAGCCATGGGATCCCTCTCTCGGCGATCAGAACTCGAGGCCGGCGGTGCGGGCCCCGTCGGCCACGGCGGCGATCCGACCGTGGTACTTGAAGCCACCGCGGTCGAACACCGCGGCGGTCACCCCGGCGGCCTTGGCGCGCTCGCCGATGCGGCTCCCGACGTCCTTGGCCGCAGCCACCGTCGCACCGGAACCCGACTGACCCGGCTCCTTGGTCGACGCGGAGGCGATGGTGCGCCCCGCCACGTCGTCGATGAGCTGGGCGTAGATGTGCTTGTTGGAGCGGAACACCGCGAGGCGCGGCCGGGCTGCGGTGCCCCGGACCTTCTTGCGCACCCGGCGGTGGCGCCGTTCGCGGGACTCGACCTTGTGGAGTGTCATCGCGTGGTCCTCGTCGTCACTTCGCCGACTTGCCGGCCTTGCGCAGGACGCGCTCGTCGGAGTAGCGGATGCCCTTGCCCTTGTAGGGCTCGGGCTTGCGGATCTTGCGGATGTCGGCCGCGACCTGACCGACGAGCTGCTTGTCGGCACCCAGGACGGTGATCCGGGTCGGCTGGGGCACGTCGAACGTGATCCCGGCCGGGGCCTCGAAGAACACCGGGTGGGAGAAGCCGAGCTGCAGCTCGATCTTGTCGGGACCCTGGGGCAGGGCTCGGTACCCGACCCCGACGATCTCGAGGTCGCGGGTGAAGCCCTGCGACACCCCCGTGACCATGTTGGCCACCAGGGTGCGGGTGAGGCCGTGCAACGAGCGGTTGGTCCGCTCGTCGTCGGGTCGGGTCACCACGAGGTCGTCACCCTCACGGCTGACGGTGATGGTCTCGGGGATCTCGTGCTCGAGGGTCCCCTTGGGGCCCTTGACGACGACCCGGCGGCCGTCGATCGAGACGTCGACCCCCGAGGGGACGGTGATGGGCTGCTTGCCGATTCGGGACATCGTCGCCTACCAGACGTGGCAGAGGATCTCGCCGCCCACGCGGCGCCGGCGCGCCTCGCGGTCGGTCATGAGACCCTGGTTCGTCGACAGGATGGCGATCCCCATGCCACCCAGCACGCGGGGGACATCGGTCGCCTTGGAGTAGACCCGGAGACCGGGCTTGGAGACCCGGCGCAGTCCGGAGATCGTCCGCTTCCGGTCGGGGGTGTACTTGAGCACGATGCGCAGGCGCGGAGACGGACGCTCCGGCTCCTGCTCCACCGCGTAGCTCTCGACGTAACCCTCGCTGACGAGGATCTTGGCGAGGGCTTCCTTCACCTTGGAGCTCGGCATCAGCACCTCGTCGTGGAACGCGGTGTTCGCGTTCCGCAGACGGGTGAGCATGTCGGCGATGGGGTCGGTCATCGTCACCGGTCGGCCTCCCCTACCACGACGCCTTGGTCACGCCCGGGATCTCCCCGGCGTGAGCCATCTGACGGAAACACACACGGCACAGCCCGAACTTGCGGTACACCGAGCGCGGGCGCCCACAGCGCCGGCACCGGGTGTAGCCGCGCACCTTGAACTTCGGTGCCCGCTGCTGCTTCTGGATGAGTGCCTTCTTGGCCATCTCGACCTCTACTGGTTGTCACGACGGAACGGGAAGCCGAGCGCACGAAGGAGTGCCCGGCCCTGCTCGTCGTTGGTCGCCGTGGTCACGATCGTGACGTCCATGCCACGCACCGTGTCGATCTTGTCGTAATCGATCTCCGGGAAGATCAGCTGCTCGGTGATGCCGAACGTGTAGTTGCCCCGGCCGTCGAACGACTTCGGGTTCAGGCCCCGGAAGTCGCGGATGCGGGGGATCGCCACGCTCACGAGGCGGTCGTAGAACTCCCACATCCGGGCGCCACGCAGCGTGACCTTGGCCCCGATGGCGTTGCCCTCACGGAGCTTGAAGGTCGCGATCGACTTCTTGGCCTTGGTCACCAGCGGCTTCTGGCCGGTGATCAGGGTGAGGTCGGTCACGGCACCGTCGAGCAGCGACGCCTGCTGGGTCGCCTTGCCCACGCCGCAGTTGAGCACGATCTTCGAGAGGCGCGGGACCTCCATCACGTTGCCCAGGCCGAGCTCCTGCTGGAGCGCCGGCCGCACCTCGGCGAAGTACTTGGTCTTGAGTCGGGCTTCGATCGCCGCCGCCATCACAGGTCCTTCCCGCACTTGCGGCAGATCCGGATCTTGGCCGCGCCCTCGCCCTGGTACCCGACGCGGGTCGGCCCGCACTTCGAGCAGACGATCGCGACGTTCGACACCTGGATCGGCATGTCCTTGTCGATGATGCCGCCCTGCATCGTGGCGCTCGTGGCGCGCTGGTGACGCTTGGCGACGTTGACGCCGTCGACGATGACCCGGCCGCTCTCGGGGATCACCCGGGACACGCGGCCCCGCTTGCCCCGGTCCTTGCCGGTCAGCACCTCGACCTCGTCGTCCTTGCGGATCTTCATCACAGCACCTCCGGCGCCAGCGACACGATGCGCATGAACTTGCGGTCACGGAGCTCCCGGCCCACCGGGCCGAAGATGCGCGTGCCGCGGGGCTGCATCTGGTCGTTGATGAGGACCGCCGCGTTCTCGTCGAAGCGGATGTAGCTGCCGTCGGGACGGCGGCGCTCCTTCTTGGTCCGGACGACGACGCACTTGACGACGTCGCCCTTCTTGACGGCCGCCCCGGGCGTGGCGTCCTTGACGGTGGCGACGAACACGTCGCCGATGCCGGCGTAGCGCCGCCGGCTCCCGCCGAGGACCTTGATGCACAGGACTTCCTTGGCGCCGGAGTTGTCGGCGACCCTGAGTCGGCTCTCCTGCTGGATCATCGCGTCACCGTGCCCGCTCGAGAACTTCGACGACGCGCCAGCGCTTCTGCTTGGAGAGCGGACGGGTCTCGGTCACCCGGACCCGGTCGCCCTCGCGCGCGTCGTTGGTGTCGTCGTGGGCGTACAGCCGCTTCGTGCGCTGCAGCGTCTTGCCGTAGCGCCGGTGCTGGACGCGGTCGATGACGGCCACCACGATCGTCTTGTCCATCTTCGCCGAGACCACGATCCCCTCACGGACCTTGCGGCCGTTGGGACGGGACTCGGTCGCGCTCTCGTCAGCCATGGTCAACCTTCCTCGGCGGCCACGAGCGCCTCGGCCGCGTCGATCTCACGGGCGCGCAGCAGGGTCTCGCAGCGCGCGATGCCTCGCCGGACCTGGGGGAGCCGGGCGGTGTTCTCGAGCTGACCCGTCGCGTTCTGGAAGCGCAGGTTGAACAGCTCCTCCTTGAACTGACGGAGTCGGTTCGCCAACTCGTCGTCGTTGAGCTCGGCGAGCTCGCTCGCCTTGTGCGCGTCGCTCATGCCTCCTCCTGACGGACGATGAAGCGGGTCTTGATCGGGAGCTTGTGCTGGGCCAGGCGCATGGCCTCGCGGGCCAGGGGCTCGGCCACACCCGACAGCTCGAACATCACGCGGCCGGGCTTGACGACGGCGACCCAGCGCTCCGGGTTGCCCTTGCCCGATCCCATCCGGGTCTCGGCCGGCTTCTGGGTCACGGGCTTGTCCGGGAAGATGTTGATCCACACCTTCCCGCCGCGCTTGATGTGACGGGTCATGGCGATACGGGCGGCCTCGATCTGGCGGTTGGTGATCCAACCGGGCTCGAGGGCCTGGATCCCGAAGTCGCCGAACGTGATCTTGGTGCCGCCCTTGGATGCGCCGGTCATACGACCACGCTGCACCTTGCGATGACGGACCTTGCGGGGCATCAGCATGTCGGTTCCTCGTCAGTCCTCGTCGCCGTGGAACTTGGGCGCCTCGTGGTGCTGGCGGGTGCGGCGCTCGATCTCCTCCTCCTCGGCGAGGAGACGCTCGAACTCCGGGTCCGCCTCCTTGACGAGCGGGGTGGCCTCTTCGGTCACCTCGTCGGGGGCACCCTCGACCGGCACGGCCACGGCCTCGTCGGCACGGCGCTTGCCGCCACCGGCGCTGACCACCCGACGACGCGGCGCCGGCCCGGAGGCCTCGCCGACGGCCATGGCGGCCTCGCGGGTGATCTTGTCCTCGGCCGCCGACTTGTAGGGCAGGATCTCGCCCTTGTAGATCCAGACCTTCACGCCGATCCGACCGAAGGTCGTGCGGGCCTCGGCCTCGCCGTAGTCGATGTCGGCGCGCAGGGTGTGGAGCGGCACCCGGCCTTCGCGGTACCACTCACGGCGCGACATCTCGGCACCACCGAGGCGGCCGCTGCACTGGACCCGGATGCCCTGGGCCCCCGCCTTGGTGGCGGTCTGGACGGCCCGCTTCATGGCCCGGCGGAAGGAGACCCGGCCGGCGAGCTGGTCGGCGACACCCTGCGCGATGAGGGTGGCGTCGAGCTCGGGCTGCTTGATCTCCTGGATGTTGAAGTGGATCTTCGGGTTGCCGGTGATCTTGAGCAGCCCGGCACGGAGGCGGTCGGCCTCGGCGCCGCGGCGACCGATGACGATGCCGGGACGGGCGGTGTAGACGTCGACGCGCAGCCGGTCACGGGTGCGCTCGATCTCGACCCGGCTCACGGCGGCACGCTCGAGCTGGCGCCGCAGGTAGTCGCGGATCTTCCAGTCCTCGATGAGCTGGTCCTTGTACTCCTGACCGTCGGCGAACCACCGGGACTTCCAGTCGGTGGTCACGCCGAGACGGAACCCGTACGGGTTGACCTTCTGGCCCATCAGGACTCCTCTGCGGCGTCGTCGCCGTGGTCGTGGTCGTGGTCGTGGTCGTGGTCGTGGTCGTGATCGTGCTCGGCCTCACGGGCGGCGGCGCGCTCGGCCGCACGGGGCGGACGGGCCCGCCGGCGGGTGGCCCGGCCCCGGGCCGGACCGGTGGCCTCGGCCTGCCGGCGACGCTGCAGCTCCTCGTCGGCGAAGCGCGACACGATGATGGTGATGTGGCTGGTCCGCTTGCGGATGCGGGTGCCCCGACCACGGGCCCGCGGCCGGAAGCGCTTCGAGATCGGGCCCTCGTCGGCGAAGGCGCTCGACACGAAGAGCTCGTCGGCGGGGATCTGGTCGTTGTTCTCGGCGTTGGCCACCGCGGAGTCGAGCAGCTTGGAGAGCTCGACCGCGATCGACCGCTCGCACAGGGCGAGGGTGTTGCGGGCCGATTCGATGTCCTGGCCCTGGATCAGCCGCAGCACCTGGCGCGCCTTGGTGGGCGACGACCGGAGGTGGCGGAGACGGGCAGCGGTACCGGTGGTGCTCATCGCCGCGACGACTTCTCCTGACCCGCGTGGTAGCGGAACGTACGGGTCGGGGCGAACTCACCGAGCTTGCACCCGACCATCGTCTCACTGATGAAGACGGGGACGTGCTTGCGACCGTCGTGCACCGCGATGGTGTGACCCACCATCTCGGGCGTGATGGTCGAGCGGCGCGACCACGTCTTGATGACCTTGCGCTCACCGGCCTCGTTCTGACGCTCCACCTTCTTGATGAGGTGGTCGTCGACGAACGGGCCCTTCTTCAGACTGCGCGGCACGGGATCCTCCTACCGACGGCTACCGCGCGTCCGGCGGCGGCGCACGATCATCTCGTCGGACTTCTTGCCCTTCTTACGGGTACGGCCCTCGGGCTTGCCCCACGGCGACACCGGGTGGCGTCCACCGGAGGTCTTGCCCTCACCACCACCGAGCGGGTGGTCGACCGGGTTCATGGCGACACCACGGACGTGGGGGCGCTTGCCCTTCCACCGGTTGCGGCCGGCCTTGCCGACCTTGACCAGCGAGGCCTCGGCGTTGCCCACCGAGCCGACGGTCGCCCGGCAGTCGATCGGCACGCGGCGCATCTCGGTCGAGGGGAGTCGCAGCGTGGCGAACTGGCCCTCCTTGGCGACGAGCTGGATCGACGCTCCGGCGCCCCGGCCCATCTTGCCGCCGGCGCCCGGCTTGAGCTCGACGTTGTGCACGACCGTTCCGACCGGGATGTAGCGCAGCGGGAGCGCGTTGCCCGGACGGATCTCGGAGCCGTGCCCGCTCTGGAGCATGTCGCCGACCGCCACCTGGGCGGGAGCGATGATGTAGCGCTTCTCGCCGTCGAGGTAGTGGAGCAGCGCGATGCGGGCGTTGCGGTTCGGGTCGTACTCGATGGCCGCGACCTTGGCCGGCACGCCGTCCTTGTCGCGCCGGAAGTCGACCACGCGGTACTTCTGCTTGTGGCCGCCACCCCGGTGACGGGCGGTCATCCGCCCGTAGGAGTTGCGCCCACCGGTCTTGGGCTTGGGCTTGGTCAGGGACCGCTCCGGACGGTCGCGGGTGATCTCCGCGAAGTCCGAGACGGTCTGGAACCGCCGCCCGGGGCTGGTCGGCTTGCGCTTGCGGATGGCCACGGTCAGCTCCCGAAGATCTCGATCCGGTCACCCTCGGCAAGGGTGACGATCGCCCGCTTCGAACCCGGGCGCTTGCCCCAGCCACCGGTCCGGCGGTTGCGCTTGCGCTTGCCGTTGCGGTTGAGGGTGTTGACGTTGGTGACGCGCACGTCGAAGATCGACTCCACCGCCTGGCGGATCTCGATCTTGTTCGCGTCGGGTGCGACGACGAACGTGTAGACGTTGCCGTCGAAGGCCGTGTACGACTTCTCGGAGACGACCGGCCGGATGATCACGTCGCGAGGGTCACGGGCGCTCACGAGGCCACCTCCGCCTTGGCGGCGTAGCGCTCGACCACGTCGGTGAGCGTCGCCGTGCTGAAGACGACGTGGTCGTTGACGAGCACGTCGTAGGTGTTGAGCTCCTCGGGGAGCACGATCTGCACGCGCACGCCGAGGTTGCGGAACGACTTCCAGACGGCGTCCTCGCCGCGGGTCAGGACCACGAGCACGCGGGGCGGACGCTCGCCGGCGGGACGCAGGCCGATCGCCTCGAGCACGGTGATGCCGCGCTTGGTGCTCGGGGCGTCGAAGCCCCAGTCGTCGATGACCTT
This sequence comes from Acidimicrobiia bacterium, assembly GCA_017853455.1. Classification (GTDB taxonomy): domain Bacteria; phylum Actinomycetota; class Acidimicrobiia; order IMCC26256; family PALSA-555; genus CAIUKV01. The sequence continues at coordinate 8,422 of JAFMJM010000064.1, forward strand.
GACCCGGTCGTTCGCGGCCCGGTCGGACAGCGCCGAGCGCAGGGCGAGGCGAACCATCTTCTTGGGGGTGCGCTGCGAGTAGTCACGGGGCTTCGGGCCGTGGGCCACACCACCGCCGCGCCAGTGCGGCGCACGGATCGAACCCTGCCGGGCACGACCGGTGCCCTTCTGACGCCACGGCTTGGCGCCGCCACCGGCGACCTCGGCCCGCGTCTTGGTGGAGTGGGTCCCGGCTCGCCGGTGGGCGAGCTGGGCGTTGACGACCTGGTGCATGACCGCCATGTTCGGCTCGATGCCGAACAGGTCGTCGGGGACGTCGACCGAACCGGCCGGTGCGCCGGCGGTGGTGATCACGTCGAACTTCATTCCTCACCACCCTCGTTCTCGTCGGCGCCGGTCGCCGCGGCGTCGGCCGCGACCTCCGTCGCCTCGTCGGTCACGTCGACGACGACGTCGTCGATGACCTCGACGTCGTCACCGAACACGGGGGCGGCGACGGCGCCACCCTTGACGGCGTTGCGGACGAAGACCAGCCCACCGTTGGGGCCGGGGATCGAGCCGCGCACGAGGAGCAGGCCCCGCTCGGCGTCGCCCTCGACGACCTCGAGGTTGAGCGTGGTGGTGCGGGTGGCGCCGTGCTGACCGGCCATGCGCATGCCCTTGAACACGCGCGCCGGCGTCGCGCACGCACCGATCGAGCCGGGGGCACGGTGCTTCTTGTGGTTACCGTGGCTCGCGCCCTGGCCCTTGAAGTTGTGCCGCTGCATCACACCGGTGAAGCCCTTGCCCTTCGAGACGCCGGTGACGTCGACGCGCTCGCCGGTGAGGAACACCGAGGCGCTGATCACCTGGCCGACCGCGTAGGGCGAGAGGTCGTCGACGCGCAGCTCGGCGAGGTGCTTGCTCGGCGCCGCGCCGTTCTTCTTGAGGTGCCCGAGCTCGGGACGGTTGAGGCGCTGCTCCTTGGCCGCACCGAACGCGATCTGCACCGCCGAGTACCCGTCGCGCTCGGGCGTCTTGAGTTGGACGACCCGACAGGGTCCCGCCTGGATCACCGTCACCGGGACGACCCGGTTCTCGGAGTCCCAGATCTGGGTCATGCCGAGCTTGCGCCCGAGGATCCCCTTCACCGCGGCCATGGTTCGCTCTCCTGGTCGAGCGCCGACCGACGTCCGGTCGTGCGCTGCGTGCCTCACGCGAACGCTCCCCTGGTCCGGTCCCGGGAGCCCGGGTCGACCAGCGGAGCGTTCTTCGGTTGTGCTGCGTGGTTCCCCCGGGCGGGCCGCGGGCCTGCGCAGACTTCGGTTGGCGGACGAAAATGATGCGCCGGAACGGGGTTTCCCGACCGGCAAGGACTGGCCAATCTAGCCGTTCGCCTCCGTCGTGCCCACTCCGGTGGCGGGGGCGGGTCCGGGAACGGCTGCGGGAGCGGCCGTGCCGGCGTCGACCCCGAGCACCAGGGCCGAATGGTCGAGGTCGCCGAGGCCCCGGGCGAGGAGGTCGGCGAGCATCCCGGCGACCGGACCGGAGACCCGGAGGGGGACGCCGAGCTCGGCCGCGGTGGCGACGACGATGCCCATGTCCTTTTCGTGAAGATCGACCCGAAAGCCCGGTTCGAAGGTGCGCCCGACCATCTGGGGGCCCTTGCGCTCCAGGATCCGGCTCTGGGCCATGCCTCCACCCAGCACCTCGAGCGCCCCGGCCGGATCGATCCCGGCCCGCTCCAGGAGGGTCACGGCCTCGGCCAGGACCGCCAGGGTCCCGCCGACGACCATCTGGTTGGCCGCCTTGACGGTCTGGCCGGCCCCGGCCTCCCCCACCCGGCGGACGGTGGTGCCGAGCGCCTCGAGGAGGGGCAGGGCGGCCCGGAAGTCCGCCTCGGTGCCACCCACCATGATGGCCAGCGTCCCGGCCGCCGCCCCGACGTCGCCGCCGCTCACGGGGGCGTCGAGCGCCCGGCAGCCCCGGGCCGCGGCAGCGGCGGCGACCGCCCGGGCCGTGGCGGGCCGCACCGTCGACATGTCGATCAGGAGCGTCCCCGGGTCGGCGGCGGCCAGGATCCCGTCGGGTCCGAGCACGACCGCCTCGACGTCGGGCGAGTCGGGGAGCATCGTGACCACGGCCTCACGGCCGCGGGCGAGCTCGGCGAGGCTCGCGGCGGCGACGGCGCCGGCCGCGACCATCTCGGCCACCGGCCCGGACGACCGGCTCGCCACCGTGACCCGGTGCCCGGCCGCCAGCAGGTTCCGCACCATGGGCCGGCCCATGATCCCGAGCCCCACGAAGCCGATCTCCACCGAACCCCTCCGGAACGACCCCGGACGCGGGAGCGGCGCCCCGGGGGGCGCCGCTGCCGTCAGACCTGCTGGATCTTGATCTCGATGTCGACCCCGGCGGGGAGGTCGAGGCGCTGGAGCGACTCGACCGTCTTGCCGGTGGGCTCGACGATGTCGAGGAGGCGCTTGTGGATCCGCATCTCGAAGTGCTCGCGGGAGTCCTTGTCGACGTGGGGCGAACGCACCACGCAGTAGCGCCGGATCTCCGTGGGGAGCGGCACCGGACCCCGGACCTTGGCCTGCGTCCGGACCACCGTCTCGACGATCTTCTTCGTCGACTGGTCGATGATCTCGTGGTCGTAGGCCTTCAACCGGATGCGGATCTTCTGACCCTTGCTCTCAGCCATGTCCGTCCCTACTTGAGGATCTTGGTGACCCGGCCCGCACCCACGGTCCGACCACCCTCAC
>JAFMJM010000065.1 GCA_017853455.1 Acidimicrobiia bacterium
CTTCCCGCGGTCGAGCACGGCCTTCCCCGGACCGCCCACCGCCGACGACATCGACGAGCAGGCCCGCGACGTCGGGTTCCTGATCGACACCTTCGTGCCGACGGCGGTGGGTGCGGCGACGACCGCGCCGACGGGCCCGTGGACCGGGCACGTCGCCCCCGGCCCGGCGGGCGCGGTCGGCCAGTCCGACGGCGGCAACACCGTCGCCCGGGCCGGCGGCAACTCGTGCTGCCGGTCGGCGCGCGTGGGGGCCGTGGTGTCGCTCGCCGGCGACGAGGGCCGCAGCGGCGGCACCTGGGGGGTGGAGGGACAGGCGCCGCTGCTGCTGCTCAACGGCACCGCCGACGGCATCAACCCGTGGTCGTTCAGCCAGCGGCTCTACGACGACTCCCGGCCGCCCAAGCTCCTCGTCGCGATCGACGGCGGTGGGCACCTCGAGCCGTTCACGAGCGGCCCGCAGCGCCCCGCGGTCGTGGCGCTCTCCGCCGCCTTCCTCCACGGGTACCTCGGGCAGCCGGTGGCGCTGGCCGACGTGGTTCCCCTGGCGAGTCGGGACGGGCTGTCGGTCGCGGCGTCCTCCTGACCGACGACCCCCCGACCGCCGGCCCGACGCGGACCGGTCACCGGTAGCCTCCGGGCGATGGAACCGGTCGAAGCGTCCTCGGGCTGGGGGGTCCTGCACCTCTTCTACTCGGTCGATCCGGCGGCGGCCGCCGCCGATCCCGGTGCGGGGGCCCGGATCCGGGCGGCGATCGACGCCTGCACCGCCGACGGCACCCACCAGGTGCTGACGTTCGCGGTGCTCGGCCACAAGGCCGATCTCGGCGTGCTGGCGCTCGGTCCCGATCTGGCCCGCCTCCAGACGCTGCAGCGCGCCTTGGCTGCGCCGCCGTTGCGCGCCACCTGGTCGTACGTGTCGCTCACCGAGGGCTCCGAGTACACGAGCACCGACGACGACGAGCGCGCCCGGCTCGCCGCCGAGGAGGGGGTCACCGACCCGGCCGAGGTCGAGCAGCGCCTGGCCGTCTGGCGGGACCGCATGGCGCACTACCGCGAGAACCGGGTGCATCCGCGGCTTCCGCTCAAGCGGACGATCTGCTTCTACCCGATGTCGAAGCGCCGGGTCGGCGACGACAACTGGTACTCACTGCCCTTCGCGGAGCGCAAGGCGTTCATGGCCGGGCACGCCCGCGTCGGGCGTGGCTACGCCGGTCGGGTGCTCCAGCTCATCACCGGCTCGACCGGGCTCGACGACTGGGAGTGGGGGGTGACCCTGCTCGCCGATGACCCGGCGGCACTCAAGGAGATCGTCTACGAGATGCGCTTCGACGAGGTCTCTGCGCGCTTCGCCGAGTTCGGACCGTTCGTGACCGGGCTGGTGGCCGAGCCGGCCGAGACCCTGGCCGCCGTCGGCCTGTCGTGACCCTGCCCGCCGATCCGGCGGCGCGCCTCGCCGCCATCGGCGCCGAGATCGCCGACCGGGTCGGGGCGGTCCTGCCCGCATGGATCGAAGGTCAGGTGCGCCTGATCGCCGATGCCTGGGGGCGCTGTCCCGACGCCGTGCGCGCCGATCTCGACGCCCGCACGGCGGTGACCGCACCGGCCGCGGGCGCCCGGATCGCCGACGAGCTGCGGGACTTCGCCGCCCGCCCCGCCGCCGAGCAGACCACCACGCCCCTCCAGATCGTGCGCGGTGCGGTCGCCGACGTCACGGGCCTGCTCGCCGCGGCCGGGATCCCGCCGGTCGAACGGGACGACTTCGCCGAGCGGGCGTTCCCCGACGACGCCTACGGCTGCGTGCCGGCGTCGCTGGCCGATCTCGGCGACGAGGACCTCGGCCCGTTGCTGTTGGCCTGGGGGATGGCCAAGGTCAGCGTGCTCCGACCCGCAGCCGACGCCTGACGGCACCGAACCGCCCCGGCGTCTCGCGGTCCCGGAGCGGCCCGGAGGCGATGGCCTCCCGGACCACCTGGCGGGTCTCCGCGTCGAGCTTGGCGCCGTCGGTGCGGGTCACCTCGAATCGGTCGAGCACGCGGCCGTCGACCGTGCGGATCTCGGCGGTGTGCACCGTCACTCCCGACACCCAGAAGGCGGTCGTGACCGTGTGCACGACGCCCGGGCGGTCGGGGCCCGTGACCTCGCAGCGCGTATGCCACGGTGACGCGTCGTCGTCGAAGGTGACGTCGAGTTCGGGTGCCGGTTCGGCGTCGGGGGCGTTGCGCAGCGAGGCCGAGATCACCGCCGGCAACTCGTCGGGGTCGCCGATGAACGCCCGGAACGGCCCCGGTGTGCGCAACTCGAACGACTCGAGGGCGCTCCCGTCGGGCCAGGTGGCAGCGGTGGCGCGCACGATCTCGGCCCCCCGGTTCGCGAGCATCGCGGTCACCGACGCGAGCAGACCCGACAGGTCGAGCGACGCCACCTCGAGCATCCCGTGGCCGGTCCCGAACTCGTCGAGCAGGACCCGGACCTCGCCCCGGCGCAGCGGCGGATCGAACATCGACGCATGCCGGGCGACCACCTCGGCCGAATGGTTGAGCACGTACACCCGCGGCGCCCGGCGCACCTTCTCCGCCTGTGTCCGCGACGTCGTGAGCGCCACCGCCGCCGTCTGGCGCTCCTCCAGGAGCGACCGGGCCCCGCGTCCGGTGAGGTCGGTCCGGCCGAGCACCCGCAGCACGTCGCCGACGAGCTGGTCGAGCCGGGTCCGCTCCGCCGGCTCGAGTCCACCCATCGCCAACGACAGGAGGTAGAGGCTCCGGGCCCGTTCGGGGGTCTCGAGGTGCGCAGCGAGGCCCAGCACCGGCTCCTCGTCGAGCCCGTCGAGCCGACCGACGGCCGAGCGCATCAGGTTGCGGTCCTCGATCAGCTCGATGAGTGCCGCCTCGGACTTGAAGCCGATGCGGAGCCGGTCGGCGAGGCGGCGGGCCAGATCGACCGGATCGCCGGCACCGGTCACCGACAGGACCAGCGCGGCCAGCATCGGCTGCTCGGGGTAGCGGAGCCGCTCGGAGACCGTGGCGACGACGGGCTCCTCGGCGACGAGCCGCTGCAGCTCCTCGACCAGGTCGAAGCGCAGGATCTGGGCGGGGTCGAGCACGAACGGGTCGCGCCGACGTCGACGCACGACCTCGGCCACCTCGGGCAGGGCGCGCTCGAGCACGTCGGCGACGTCGAGGAACCGCCACGAACGCTCCGAGCCGTTGCGCAGCAGGGTCAGCAGTCGGCTCGTGGCCCGGCTGTCCCAGGTCGACGCTCCGAGGTCGACGGTCCCGAGCCAGTCGAGCAGACGGTCGGACGGCGGCGCCTGGTGCACCAGCCGGGCGGCGTCGAGGGCGACGACCAGTGCCTCGTCGGTTCCGGGCTCGGCCACGAGCTCGACCGTCTCGCCGACCTGGAGCCACCCGCCGACGGGCTCCGGGACCGACGTCACCGCCGGTCGGCGCCGATCGAGCACCCGGATGCGGATCCGGAGGAGGGGCGGGGCGACGAGGGTGGTGATGAGCACCACGGCCACGAGGGCCGCGTAGAGCTCGGGGCTGAGCACCCCCTCGGCCAGGCCGATGCTGGCGAAGATCAATCCGACCTCGCCGCGGGGCAGCATGCCGAGGCCCACCATCAGGCGGTCGCCCATGTTGCCGAGCAGACCGAGTCCGGCCACGAGCTTGCCGATCGAGGCGACCACGACGAGGCAGGCGATCAGGGCGAGCACGGTGGGGTCGCCGAGTCCGCCGAGGTCCGCGTGGATGCCGATCTGGAGGAAGAACACCGGGATGAAGAGGTGTCCGACCGGGGCGAGCTCGCGGCGGATCCGGGGAGCCGACGCCGAGCCGCTCAGGGCGACCCCGGCGGCGAACGCACCGACGATGGGAGCCAACTTGGCGGCGTCCGCGAGCGTCGCGAAGGCGAGGGTGAACGCCAGGGCCAGGGCGACGAAGGTCCCCGCCGAGACGGCGTGGTCGTCGACGAACTGGAAGAGACGGGGACCGAACTTCGACCCGAGCACCACCGCGACCACGAGGAAGGCGAGGGCGACGACGACGATCTGGACCACGTCGACGACGTCGATGCTCCCGAGGGTGACGATGCGGACCACGATGGTGAGGAGCACGAGGCCGAGCACGTCGTCGGCGACGGCGGCCCCGAGGACGGCCCGCGCCTCGAGCCGGGTCAGGGCTCCGAGATCGCTGAACACCCGGGCGGTGATCCCCACACTGGTGGCCGCCAGTGCGGTCCCGAGGAACAGCGCCGTGTTGCTCGACTCGCCGAACGCCAGCCCGACGCCGATGCCGAGGCCCACCGGGACGACGACGCCGATCACCGCGATCGTGAGCGACGAGCGTCCGACCGACCGCAGCTCCTTGACGCTCAGCTCCAGTCCGACCTCGAGGAGGAGGAGGATCACCCCGAGTTCGCCGAGCACCTCGATCACGGCGTTGGAGTCGATCAACCCGAACACCGCCGGGCCGATCACGATGCCGGCGAGGATCTCACCGATCACGGCCGGGATGCCGATCCGCTCGGCGATCTCGGCGGCGAGCTTCGCGGCGAGCAGGACGACGACGATGTCGAGCAGGATCTCGGTGACGTTCATCGCCCGCCCTCCGCAGGGTGGTCCGTCGGGTCGGATGCGGGCGTCGTCCGGTGCAGGAGGTAACCCCGTCGGTGGACGGTCCGGACGTCGAGACCGGTCCCCTCGAGCAGACGCCGCAGCTTGGCCATGTGGACGTCGAGCACGTTTCGCCCGCTCGGGGCGCCGTCGGGCCAGGCCCGACGGTTGAGGGAGTCCCGCCCGACCACGGAGTCCATCCGCTCGAGCAGCGCCCCGATCAGGCGGCTCTGGATCGGGGGGAGCACCACGAGGTCGTCCCCGACGCGCAGGACGCCGTCCTCGAGCGAGAGCCCGGACTCGGCCCGGGCCGCACGGGCCCGGAGGATCTCGAGTCGGATGCGGAGTTCGTCGTCGTCGGGCGGGCCCCGGAGCCAGTCCTCGAGGGCGTCCGGGACCACCGGCGGCGTCCCGTCCTCGACGATGAGGAGGCGGGGCTCCCGGGCATCCCGGAGTCGTTCGAGCCGTTCTGCCTCGGCGGGCCAGTGCACCAGTGCGACGTCCACGCCCCGACGGTACGAACCAGATGTTTCGCATTCGTTTCCCGGTCGTGAACGGTCGGTGTGGTTCAGAACTCCGTCAGGACTCGGACGTCGGCGGTTCACCGTTCGGAACCGGTCGTGAAATCGATCGGCCGTTCAATGACCCCGTCGGACGCGCCAACGGTGTCGCGGCGGCACCAGTGAACGACGGCCGGCACTCGCCGGCCGCGGGGATGTCGGGACACAGGTCCCGGCGCACGGGAGGAGCAACATGAGAGTGACGAAGCGGAGGGCGATGGTCGTGTTCGGCCTGGCGCTCCTCATGCTGGCGCTCATGGCGGGCACGGCCTGGGCCGGCGTCGACCCCTCGACCGGGTTCGATCCGAAGGGCGCGACCGCCAAGGGCATCGGGGAGGTGGCGGGCAGCCTCAACCTCCTCTGGATCGTGATCGGTGCGGTCCTGGTCATCTTCATGCAGGCCGGGTTCGCGCTGGTCGAGACCGGCTTCTGCCGGTCGAAGCACGCTGCCCACGTGGTGACCACGAACTTCGCCATCTTCGGCCTCGGGTTCGTGGCGTTCTTCCTGATCGGGTTCCCGATCATGTTCTCGAACTTCAGCTACGGGGGCTACTTCGGCCTCGACACGGCGCTCAGCCCCGACCGGCTCATCGGGTTCGGTGACTGGACGTTCCTCTGGGGTCGGACCGGATTCGGTCTCTCCGGTGCGGCCTACTCGGCGCCGGTGGCGGCCTTCTTCCTCTACATGGTGGCCTTCATGGACACCACGGCCACCATCCCGACCGGGTCGATGGCCGAGCGGTGGAAGTTCAAGTCGTTCGTGGTCTGGGGACTGTTCTGCGGTGCCCTGTACTACCCGATCTTCGGCGGCTGGACCTGGGGTGGCGGCTGGCTGAGCCAGCTCGGCAACAACCTGAAGCTGGGCTTCGGCTACGTCGACTTCGCCGGCTCGGGCATCGTCCACGCCACCGGCGGTGTGGCCGCTCTGGCCGGAGCCCTCGTCCTCGGTCCCCGGATCGGCAAGTACGGACCCGACGGCAAGCCGCGGGCCCTCTCGGCCCACAGCATCCCGATGGCGTTCCTCGGGACGTTCATCCTGCTGTTCGGCTGGTTCGGCTTCAACGCCGCCTCGACCTTCGCCGCCACCGACATCCGTTTCGCCGTGGTGGCGGTCAACACCGCCATCGCCGGTGCCTTCGGAGCGGTGATCGGCATGTTCTGGGCCTGGAAGCGACTCGGCAAGCCCGACCCGGGCATGTGCGCCAACGGCATGCTCGCCGGTCTGGTGGCCATCACCGCCCCGTGCGCCTTCGTGCAGCCCTGGGCGGCGGCCGTGATCGGCATCGTGGCCTCGGTCATCGTCATCGAGTCCATCTTCTTCTGGGAGAAGAAGCGGGTCGACGACCCGGTCGGCGCCATCTCGGTGCACGGCGTGGGTGGCCTGCTCGGCGTGCTGTTCGTCGGGATCTTCTCCGACGGCCGGTACGGCGCCGGGTGGAACCTCACCGACACGACCGGCACGTCGGGCAAGGGTGTCACCGGCATCCTCTACGACTTCGAGCTGGGCATCAAGCAGCTCGGGTCGCAGGCGATCGGGTGCCTCGTGATCATCTTCGTGATGGGTGGCATCGCCTACGCGTTCTTCAAGATCCAGAACGCCCTCACCAAGGGCGGCATCCGTTCGGACGAGGCTGACGAGATCGCCGGCCTCGACCGTCCGGAGATGGGTGTCCTGGCCTACGACAACCTCCAGATCCGGGAGATCGACGTCGTGGGGATCGACCCGAGCGAGGACCGGGTCCTCGTCTCGGCGGGCGACTCGCCCGACCCCTCCATCGGTCGCTGACCCGACCGGTACCGCACGATCGGCTCCGGGCCGGTGGTCGCCTCCGTGGCGGTCACCGGCCCGAGCCGTCTCCGGCTCCACTTCACGATCCCGAAACATTCGGGCAACGGTGGGGAAACGTCCGTCGGTGAAGGTGACGCTGATCTGAACGCAGCCCGAATCGGGTGGACGGAGAGGTGAGGGCCGTGGGTGGAGTCATCGCTGCAACGAAGTTCGACACGGGGGACACCGCCTGGGTGCTGATCTCGGCGGGCCTGGTGATGTTCATGACCCCCGGGTTGGCGCTGTTCTACGGCGGCATGGTCCGGACCAAGAACGTGCTGAGCATGCTCATGCAGAACTTCTTCGCCCTCGGCATCGTGAGCATCATCTGGGCGGTGGTCGGCTATTCGTTCGCCTTCGGTGGCAAGGGCTGGTTCATCGGCAACTTCGACTTCGCCCTCATGAAGGACGTGTCGACCCGGTTCCCCCACGGCTTCGACCTCTCGATCCCACCGCAACTGTTCAGCGGCTACCAGATGATGTTCGCCGTCATCACCCCGGCCCTGATCACCGGCGCGGTGGCCGATCGGATGCGGTTCAAGGCGTGGGTCTGGTTCATCGGCCTGTGGGCGGTGATCGTGTACTCGCCGGTCGCCCACTGGGTGTTCTCGCCGGACGGCTGGCTCTTCAAGCGGGGGGCGCTCGACTTCGCCGGGGGTGCCGTCGTGCACATCAACGCCGGCATCGCCGCGCTGGCCGCCGTGCTCGTGATCGGTCGTCGCAAGGGCTGGCCCCAGCACCCCATGCCTCCCCACTCGCTGCCGTTGACCCTGATCGGCACCGGCATCCTCTGGTTCGGGTGGTTCGGCTTCAACGCCGGGTCCGCCCTCTCGGGCAACGCGGTGGCGGTCCAGGCCCTGATGAACACCCACTTGGCCGCCGCGGCCGGCATGTGCGCCTGGCTGATCGTCGAGAAGGTGCGCATGGGTCACGCCACCACGCTGGGCGCGGCGTCGGGTGCGGTGGCCGGTCTGGTCGCCATCACCCCGTGCGCCGGTTTCATCGGGACCATGTCCTCGATCTACGTCGGGGCGATCGCGGGAGCCGTGTGCATGTTCGCGGTCAGTTGGAAGCTCAAGTTCAAGTACGACGACGCCCTCGACGTCGTCGGCGTGCACCTCGTGGGCGGACTCATCGGAACCCTGCTGGTCGGCGTCTTCGCCGACGTCTCCATCAACGCGGCCGGCCGGGACGGCCTCCTCCACGGTGGGGGACTGCACCTCCTCGGGGAGCAGGCGCTCGCGGCGGTCGTGGTGATGGCATTCTCGTTCGTGGTGACGTTCGCGATCCTGAAGGTGCTCGACCGGCTCCTCTCGGGCGGCGTGCGCGTCGACCTCGAGGAGGAAGAGGTGGGGCTCGACGTCACCGAGCACTCCGAGACGGCGTACGCGTACGACCGGGTCTGACGGCCCGGTCGACAACGAACGGAGGACAGTCCATGAAACTGATCGTCGGCATCATCAAGCCCTTCAAGCTCGACGACGTCAAGGAGGCCCTGAAGGGGGCAGGGATCCACGGCCTGACCGTGTCGGACGCCCAGGGCTTCGGCCGGCAGCGCGGCCACACCGAGGTGTACCGGGGTGCCGAGTACACCATCGACTTCGTGCCCAAGGTGCGGATCGAGGTTCTCAGCGAGGATTCCGACGTCGAGCGGACGGTCAACCTGATCATCGAGACCGCTCGTACCGGCAAGATCGGTGACGGCAAGGTCTGGGTCGTGCCGGTCGACTCCGTGTACCGGATCCGGACCGGCGAGGCCGGAACCGACGCGCTCTGACGTCGTGGACCTCGCCGCGCGCCTGCGGGCGGGTCGGGACCGTCTCGTCGCCGACCGGTCCCTGCGGGGAGTGGCGTTCGGGGAAGCGCTCGCCGACCTCTGTGACGCCACGATCGCCGAGGCCGCCACGGACCTGACGGTGAAGGGCTCGTGGGCCGTGGTGGCCCAGGGGTCCTACGCCCGGAGGGAGCTGTGTCCCGGCTCCGATCTCGACGTGGTGTTCCTCCACAGTGGTGGGGTCCGAGGGGCGGCCGCCGGGGGCGTGGTGGGCTCGCTGTGGTACCCCTTCTGGGACGCGGGCGTGGTCCTCGGCCACGCGTCCCGATCCGTCAAGGAAGCCCTGGCGCTCGCCACCGACGATCTCGACGCCCTCACGGCTCTGCTCGACCTCCGGGTCGTGGCCGGAGACGCGGCGTTCGCCGAAGGAGTGCGGGACCGGGCCCGGGCACTCGCCCGGAAGCGACGCGACCGGGTGGTCACCGCACTCCACGAGGCGGCGTCGGCTCGGTACGTGCGGCCGGGCCCGGTCGCCGAGATGCTCGAGCCCGACCTGAAGGAGGGGGCGGGAGGACTGCGCGACGTTCACGCCCTCACTTGGGCGGGCTGGGCCGTCGGCGGTGCGGCCGGACCGGGGGGCCTCGACGCCCTGGTCGGGGTCGAGGTGGTCGGCCCGGCCGACGTGGCGGTCCTCGCCGCAGCGTCCGGGCACCTGCTCGACCTCCGGGTCGCGTTGCACCGCGTGACCGGTGGCCGGTCCGACGTCCTGCTCCTCCAGGATCAGGACGCCGTGGCCGAGATGATGGGGGTGCGCGACGCCGACCGGATGCTCCGGTCGCTCGCCGACACGTCCCGGCAGGTCGGTTGGATCAGTCGCGAAGCCTTCGACCGCCTCGCCGCGTCGGGTCGCCGGGCGCGCCCGCAGTCCGCCCCGGTCGACCTCGGGGGCGGCATCGTGCGGATCGGGGGACGCGTGGCGCTCGCCGCCGACGCCCCGGTCACGGTGTCGACCGCGCTGCGCCTCGCGGCGGCGGCGGCGGAGGCGGCGGTCCCCGTCGACCGGGACTCGCTGACGCGGCTGGGGGAGATCGACGGAGACGTGCCCTGGACCGCCGACGATCGGGCGGCCTTCGTGCGCCTGCTCCGCGCCGGTCGGAGGCTGGTCGCGGTGTTCGAGGCACTCGACCACGTGGGCGCGTTGGTCCGGCTGTTCCCCGAATGGGAGCACGTCCGAGCCCGGCCCCAGCGCAACGCGTACCACCGGTTCACCGTCGATCGGCACCTCCTCGAGACGGTCGTGGCCTGCGATGCGATCCTCGACGGTGAGACCTTCGACGGGGTCGTCGCCCGCCGGGTACGACCCGACCTGCTGCTCCTCGCTGCGCTGTTGCACGACATCGGCAAGGGCTTGCCGGGCGACCACTCCGAGGTGGGCGCCGCGCGGGCTGTGGCGTTCGTCCGGCGGATCGGCCTCGACGAGCACGGTGTGCGCGTCGTCGAATGGGTCGTGCGCAATCATCTGCTCATCGCCGACACCGCCACCCGCCGCGACCTGTCCGACCCCGGGACGATCGTGCGCTTCGGGCGCACGATCGGCGACACCGAACGGCTCGACCTCCTGTACGCATTGACCATCGGCGATTCGCAGGCCACCGGTCCGTCGGCGTGGGGTGCGGGGAAGGCGCAGTTGTGCCGCCAGTTGTTCGTCGAGACGGACACACTCCTCGAGGACGGAGTGGTGGGTGAGCGCCTGGCGGCCGAGCGGCGTGACGCTCTGACCCGCCATGCGGGGCTGCTCGAGGCCGGTGAGCTGGCGGTCGAATGGCGCAACGGTCCTGACGGGACGCTCGAGTGCACCGTGGCCGCCCGCGACCGGCGGGGCCTGCTCGCGAACGTCGCTGGAGTCCTGACCCTGGTCGGCTTCGACATCCGGTCGGCGTCGGCCTACGGCGACGCCGACTCCGGCATGGCCCTCGAGGTCTACCGCGGGGTCGACCAGTTCGGTCGGCTCGACGACGCCGGACGGCGCGACTTCGTCACCATGTTGCGCAGTGCCCTCGACGGGGTGCTCCCCCTGCGCGAGCGGGTACGCGAGCGCGTCCACCGGTACCGGAGCACGGCACCCACCGTCGACCGGTCGGTGACGGTGGTGGTCGACCCCGACGCCTCGGCCTCGGCGACGGTGATCGAGGTGATGGCCCCCGACGAGGTGGGGCTGCTCGCTTCGGTGGCGGCCGTGTTGGCCGACCTCGACGTCGACGTGTCGGCGGCGCTGGTGTCGACGACCGACACGCGGGCGGTCGACGTCTTCTACATCCGCGACGCCCAGGGGGCCAAGCCGACCGACCCCAA
>JAFMJM010000066.1 GCA_017853455.1 Acidimicrobiia bacterium
TCGACGAGGAGCAGGACGACGGCAGCGTGATCTCGCGGCTCACCGAGTTCGCCCGCGAGGGCTGGGGTGAGGGCGGCGACGACTTCGCCTGGTGGTGCACCGAGGCGCCCGAGGCGTTCGCGGGGGCGGCGCCCGTCTACCGGTCGATGGAGTCGGAGCTGCGCATCATGCTGGGCGACGAGCTCTTCGAGGATCTCGCCGCCCACCTCGAGGCCCGGATGGCCGCCACCCCGGCGCCCGTGCGGCACCCCACCGAGGTGGCGTTCCTCGGCCGCAGGGCCTGAGGTCCGACGGCGCTCAGAGCAGGAACAGCCCGCCGTCGAGGTGGTACACCTCGCCGGTGATCCACGAGGCGGCGTCGGAGAGCAGGTACAGGGCGAGGCCGGCGACGTCGTCGGGTCGCCCGATCCGCCGCAACGGGTGCCGGTGAGCCAGCCCCTCCTCGTCGGGTGCCCACAGGGCCTTGGCGAAGTCGGTCTTGACGATGCCCGGGGCCAGCGCGTTGACCCGCACCGACGGCGCCAGCTCGACCGCGAGCTGCCGGGTGAGGTGGATGAGGGCCGCCTTCGAGACGTTGTAGACCCCGATGCCGGGCGCCGGATGGATGCCGCCGGTCGAGGCGAGGTTGAGCACGGCGCCGCCGTGGTCGCGCATGTGGGCTCGCCACGCCGCCTGGATGAGCTGGATCGGTCCCTCGAGGTTGACCTCGAGGATCTTGCGCACTGCCCGCGGCTCGACGTCGACGACCGGCCCGAACGCGGGGTTGGTGGCGGCGTTGTTGACGAGGAGGTCGAGCGCTCCGAGCTCGCCGACGCAGCGGGCGACGGCCTCCTCGATGACGTCGGGGTCACCGGCCGAGCCGGCGACGGTGATGGTGTGGGCGCCGAGCGCCGTGAGCGCCTCGGCGGTCTCGGCGAGCTCGTCGGCCTTGCGGGCGAGCACCGCGACCGACGCCCCGGCGTGGGCGAGCGCCTCGGCGATGGCCCGACCGATCCCGCGGGTGCCTCCCGTCACGAGCGCGACGCGGCCGTCGAGGCGGAGGTCGGTCGCCGGATCGAACATCGTGCTCCTCAGAGGTAGAGGCCGGTCTGGCCCTCGTCGCGCCCCGACGCCACGGCGTGGACGTCGCGCTCGCGCAGGATGAGGTACTCGTCGCCGCGGATCTCGACCTCGAAGCCGGTGTCGGGGGCGAACAGCACCCGGTCGCGCTCCTCGACGTTGCGCACGGTCGGGCCGACGGTCACGACCTCGGCCCAGACCAGGCGGCGACTCACGTTGGCCGTGGCCGGGATGAGGATGCCGGCGCGCGACTTGCGCTCCCCCAGCTCGTCGGAGGGGCGCACCAGGATGCGGTCGGCGGTCATGCGGATCGCCTGCTTGACCTCGGCGCTCGTCGCCGCCCGGGGCGCCGGTGCGGCGGTGCCGGAGGACGGTTCGGTCGAGGTGTCGGGGTCGGTGTCGACGGCCACGGCCGGGACACTACCGCCGGACGGGACGACTACATTCGCCCGGTCCGTCCGTCGACCCTGGAGTGCCGTGTCCGAGGTCCCGCCCAGCACCGACGTCGCCGGTCCGCCGGGGCGTCGGCGGGCGCTGGAGACGGTCCGGGCGTACGTGGCGTTGACCAAGCCGCGGGTCGTCGAGCTGCTCTTGATCACCACGGTCCCGTCGATGATCCTGGCCCAGAACGGGTTCCCCGACCCGTGGCTGGTGGTCGCGGTGCTGGTCGGGGGCTCGCTGGCGGCCGGTGGCGCCAACACGATCAACTCGTGGATCGAGCGCGACCGCGACCAGCTGATGCGGCGCACCCGGAACCGACCCCTCGTGACCGGGACGATCCGGCCCACGTCCGCGCTGGTCTTCGGGATCGTGTGCAACGTGGTGGCCTTCGGGCTCCTGTGGAGTGTCGCCAATCTCCTGGCGGCCTGCCTCACCCTCACGGCGACGCTGTTCTACGTGTTCGTCTACACCGTGTGGCTCAAGCCGCGGACCGCCCAGAACATCGTCATCGGCGGCGCGGCGGGGGCGATCCCCACGCTGGTGGGCTGGGCGGCGGTCACGGGCACCGTGGCGGCGCCGGCGTGGGTGCTGTTCGCCCTGGTCTTCTTCTGGACCCCGCCGCACTTCTGGGCGCTCGCCCTGCGGTACCGCGACGACTACGCGGCGGCCGACTTCCCGATGCTGCCCGTGACCAGGGGCGTGGAGCGGGCGACCCGCGAGATGCTGGCCTACTCGGTCGTGGTCGTCGCCGTGAGCCTGACCCTCGGCCTGACGACGCCCGTCGGCCCCCTGTACCTGGCCGTCGCCGTGGTGGCCGGCATCGGGTTCGTCGCCGGGGCCGTCCGGCTCGTGGGCAATCCCGATCCGACGCGGGCGATCCGGTACTTCACCTTCTCCAACCTGTACCTCGCGACCCTCTTCGTGACCGTTGCCCTCGACGTCTTCGTCCGCCGCGCCTGACCCGACCGGTCCGGACCTCCGGGTCCGTCGCGCCCGCCGCCGACTCGCCGGGGTGGTCGTGGTCGTGGTGGCACTGGTGGCGGCGGTGACCGTGGCGGTCGTGGCGTCCGGCGACGACGACGGCCGCGGCGGTCCGTCGGGCGCCCGCGGTCGCCCGGTGCCGGCGTCGGTCGCCACCGGGCCGGTCGAGGTCGGCGCTCCGGCCCCCGACTTCACGCTCCCCGGTCTCTCCGGCGGCCGGGTGAGCCTGGCCGACCACCGGGGGCACCCGATCGTGGTCAATGCCTGGGCGTCGTGGTGCAACCCGTGCCGACGGGAGTTCCCGCTGCTGCGTTCGGCGTTGCGGCGGTACCGCCGGCAGGGGCTGGTGGTGATCGGGGTCAGCTTCCGCGACATCCCCTTCGACGCCCGCGCCTTCGCCCGCTCCCAGCGGGCCGACTGGCCGTTGGCCCGCGACCCGGGCGGGGTGTTCGCCGCCGCCTACGGCGTCAACCGGGTGCCCCAGACCTTCTTCGTCGACGCCGACGGGGTGCTGGTGTCGCACGTCTTCGGCATCACGTCGGCCGCCGACCTCGACGCCGAGATCGCGGCGATCCTGCCCGACCGTTGAGTCGGGGCGCTCATTCCTCCCAGCGGAAGACCCGCGACGCCACCAGCGGCGCGCCGATCGCCCACACGGCCAGGACCACGACGCTCCAGCCGGGGATGTGACCGCCGGGGGCGAGGGCACCGCGGACGCTCGCCGAGAGGGCGGCGGCGGGCAGCACCTTGGCGAACTCCTCGAGCACGGTGGGCAGCTTGTCGAGCGGGTAGGCCATGCCGCCGATGAACAGCAGGACGAGGAACAGGCCGTTGGCGCCGGCGAGGGTGGCCTCGGCCCGCAGGGTGCCCGCCATGGTCAGCCCGATCCCGGCGAAGGCGACGGTGCCGAGCACGAGGAAGACGACCGCCAGCACGATCCCGGCGTCGAGGTGCCAGCCGAGCGCCAGGCCGGTGACCACGATCACCACGAACTGCAGCGCCTCGATGGCCAGCACGTTGACGGTCTTGGCCGCCAGCAGCCCGCCCCGGGAGAGCGGTGTCGACCCGAGACGCTTGAGCACGCCGTAGCGGCGTTCGTACCCGGTGGCGATGGCCAGGCTGACCATGGCCGTCGACATCACCGCGAGCGCCAGGACCCCGGGCACCAGGAAGTCGAGGGGGTCGCGGTACGCGGTGTCGACGGTGCTGACCTGCGAGAAGAACACCAGGATCCCGACCGGGATGGCGAACGAGACGAGCAGGCTCTCGCCGCGCCGCAGGGTGAGCGCGAGCTCGGCCCGGGTCTGGGCACCGATGGCGCGTCGGGTGCTCACTGCTCGACCGCCCCGGTGAGCCGGAGGAAGACCTCTTCGAGGGACCGGCGTCCGGTGCGCAGGGCGTCGAGGCGCTCACCCCGGTCGCGCATCCAGACGGCCAGGTCGGCGATGCGCTCGGGGGTCCCGGCGGCGTCGACCGAGTAGTCGCCGGCGTGGATCTCGCGCACGGCCGCCGCGGGCAGGCCGAGGGCGACGGCGAGGCCCGCGAGGTCGAGGCCGGGTGCGGCGGAGAACGTCACGACGTCGGCCCCGGCGTCACGGGTGAGTGCCGCGGGCGTGCCCTCGGCCACGAGTCGACCGTGGTCGACGATCGCGATGCGGTCGCAGAGGTGCTCGGCCTCGTCCATGGCGTGGGTGGTGAGCACGACCGTGGTGCCGCGCTCGGCGAGTCCGCGCACCAGGTTCCAGGTGGTGGCCCGGGCGTGGGGGTCCATGCCGGCGGTCGGCTCGTCGAGGAACACCACCTCGGGTCGTCCGACCAGGGCGCACGCGAGCGAGAGCCGCTGGCGCTGTCCACCCGACAGCCGTCGGACGAGCGTGCGCCCGGCGTCGGCGAGGCCGACGACCTCGAGCAGGTGCCGGGGGTCCTCGGCGTCGTCGTAGTAGGCGGCGAAGAGCCGCAGGAGCTCCAGGGGCCGCAGGCCCGGGTAGAGGCCGCCCTCCTGGAGCATCACCCCGATCCGGGGCCGCAGGGCGGGGCCGTCGTCGACCGGGTCGAGTCCGAGGACCGAGACGGTGCCGCCGTCGGCGGTCCGGTACCCCTCGAGGACCTCCACGGTCGAGGTCTTGCCGGCACCGTTCGGGCCGAGCAGGCCGAACACCTCGCCGGCCCCGATGCTGAGAGACAGGCCGTCGACCGCCCGCACGTCGCTGTAGCGCTTCACGAGGTCGACGACTTCGATCGCGGGCGGGGACGGCATCGGGGCGGAGACTATTCGCTCGGTCGGGTCAGTGATCGCGCCAGGCGGTGAACCGGGCGAGGTCGGCCAGGGCGTCGCGGGCTTCCGGGGTGATGGGAGCGCGCGCGATGGCGGCGAGGGCCTCGTCGGCCCGCCGGGCGATGGCGGCCTCGGTCTCGGCCCGGGCACCGGAGCGCTCGAGCAGGTCCTGCAACTCGGCGATCTCGTCGGCGGTGAGGCCGGGGGCGCCGATCCGCTCCAGGAGGGCGCCGTCGGCACCCGAGACGCGGGTCGCGGCTGCGGCCACGAGGGGCGTCAGCTTGCCCTCGCGGAGGTCCTCCCCCACCGGCTTGCCGGTCACCGATTCGTCGCCGTAGACGCCGAGGAGGTCGTCGCGCATCTGGAACGCCTCACCGAGCGGCAGGCCGATCTGCGAGAGCGCGTCCCGCACGGCGGGGTCGTCGCGCACCAGGGTGGCCCCGAGGTGCAGCGGACGTTCGACGGTGTACTTGCCCGACTTGTAGCGCTCGATCCGCGTGGCGCGCTCGGCGTCACGGCTGCCGCTGGCGGTGCCGACGAGGTCGAGGTACTGCCCGACGCAGAGTTCGAGGCGGAGCTCGTCGTAGACGGCCCGGGCGGCGGGCGGGACCGGACCGAGCAGCTGGTCGGCGTAGACGAACGCGAAGTCGCCGACGAGCACGGCGGCGCCCTCGCCGGTCCGGCGGGGGTCGGCGTGCCAGCCACGGGCGCGGTGGTCGTCGATGAACCTGCGGTGGACGGCGGGCCGCCCCCGGCGCTGATCGGAGCCGTCCATGACGTCGTCGTGCACGAGCGCGAACGTGTGGAGCAGCTCGAGCGCGGCGCCGGCGTCGATCACCCGCGCGTCGTCGGGGTCGCCGCCGGCTCCGACGTACGCCCAGTGGCAGAACGCCGGACGGAGTCGCTTGCCGCCGGCGGCCACGAGGTCCCGCAACGCACCGAGGGGTGCCGCCAGGTCGGGGTCGATGGCGCTCCACCGGAGGATCTCGGTGTCGAGGACCGCCAGGATCCGGGCGTCCACCCGGTCGCCCACCGCCACGAGGTGCTCGGGGGCGACGGCGTCGGCCGGTGCGGGCGTGCGGTTCACCCGTCGATGCTACGCACCGGCCGGAACGGCTCCGAACCGGGGGCATCTACGATCCGGTGATGGTCCCCGCACCGTTCGCCGACCTCTCGGCCTGGGTCGCCGACCTCGACGCCCGGGTGGGGTCCGTCGCCGAGTTGGCCGACGTTGCGGAGCCGGCGGTGGTCGAGCTGCAGATCGTGGGCGACGACGGCCCGGCCGTGGTCCTCCACCTCGTGACGGGTGCCGGACCCGCCCGGGTGCTCCCCGGCCCGGCCGACTCCCCCGACCTGACCCTGATCGCCTCGGCGGCGGCGGCCGGCGCGCTCGTTGCGGGGACCACCAACGCCCAGACGTGCCTCGCCGACGGCTCCCTCCGGATGCGCGGGAATCCCGATGTGCTGCTGCGGCGTCTGCCCGGCCTCGCGCGCGTCGGATCGGTGGGCTGACCGGTGCTGCCCTTCGAGCGGCTCCGGGCCCTGGCCCGCTACGACGGTGACGACGCGATGCTGGTCGAGGAGGTGGCCGACTGCCTGGCCGACTTCGACGCCGACCCGACGCAGTTGGTGCTGGTGTGTCGGCGCCTGCTGGCCCACCACCCGGTCAACGGTGCGCTCTGGTGGTTGTGCGCCCGGGTCGTGGGGGCGTCGGTGCCCGCCCGGGCCGTCGCCGAGGCCCGCCGCGTCCGCGACCGTGACCGCACGGTCGCCCGCCTGGTGTCGGTGCTGCCGTTCCCCCACGACGAGCCCGTTGCCGTGTTGGGGTGGCCCACTGCGGTGGCGGCGGCGCTCGACGAGCGGCCCGACCTCGACGTCGTCTCGGTGCGACCGCCCCGTTCGTCGGCGCCGCGGCCCTACGGCGTGCGGTCGATCGACGTGACCGAGGCGCTGGCGCTCGGGTGCAGCCACCTCCTGGTGGAGCCGCTGCTCACCGGTGCGACCGAGGCCCGGGTGCCCGCCGGGACCGCCGAGCTCCGTGCGTCGTTGCCCGACGCCGTGCTCTGGCTGGTCGTCCCCGTCGACCGGCTCCTGCCCGATCGGCTGGTCGCCGCCGTGCGGCGGGTGACCGACGCCACCGACGACCCGTTCGCCGCCGACGACGCTCCCGGTGCACCGGGCGAATGGCTCGACGTGGCCTCGGTCGATCGCGTCGCCGGACCGGGTGGGCTCGAGTCCCCCGAGCGGCTGGCGCGCCGTGTCGACTGCCCGGCGGCACCGGAACTGACCCGGCTCTGAGCCGCCCCGGTCGGCGGGTCGTCAGACGCGCGGCAGCGCGCGCAGCACGACCCGGCTCCGGCCGGCGAGCTTCCGCGACCAGCGGCTGATCAACGCATTGCGGGCGAACCAGCGGGTGGCGGGCACGAGGAGGGCGACCGCGAGCGCGCTCGTCAGGAAGCCGGGGACCAGCAGCAGGATCCCGGCCGCAGCCACGAGCAGGCCGTCGACGAGCGGGCGTCCGGGAGGTCGGCCGCGCGCCAGGTCGGTGCCGACGCGGCGGAACGTCGAGAGGCCCTGGACCTTGACGACCCAGATCCCGACGAACGAGACCAGGAGCATGGCCACGAGCATCAGCGGGTAGCCGATGATCTCGCCGATCGCGATCGCGACGACGACCTCGAGGAACGCGACGCCGATGCTCCCGACGAGCAGCCGTCGCCGGAGCCGCCCGCGGCGCGGGATCGCGCCGGGGTCGAGCGGGTCAGCCGCCGCGGTTGGCACCCGGACCGCCGCCACCGGTGGTCGGCGGGGTGTTGCCCGGGGTCGGAGCGGGCGCCGGGTCGGGCGTCGGCTCCGGCGCGGGTACGGGGTCGGACCCGTCGTCAGCGGTCGGCGGAACGGTGGTGCCCGGCGTGATGTTGGGCACGGCGCCGCTGCTCGGGCCGGTCCCGGCCTCGGGCATGGTCGTGTGTGGGTGTTCGGCCACGGGGACGGTCGTGACGGGAGACGCCGGAGCGGCGGTGACCGGTGCCACGGTCGGTGCCGGGGCGTCGGTGTCGGCAACGCCACCGACCGGGGCGCCCGGCGCGCCGAGCGCCTGCGACTCGTAGGCCGGGGCGTCGACGGACGCCGGGTCGGGGCTGGCGGGCGTCGGGTCGAGGCCGAGGAGTTCGGCGATCGGCCGGAGCGGGGCGGGCGGCTCGATGCCGGCGACGGCGGTCGTGGCGCACGCCACCACCGGGGAGACGGCCAACGCCGCGGCGATGGCCGCGTAGCGCCGGGCCGGGCTGCCGCGCAGGACCCGGCGGCGTTCGTCGCGGGCCTCCTGCTGGAGGGCCTGGGTCCGCTCGATCCGCTTGGCCCGGACGGCACCGGCGAGCGCGTCGAAGGCGGCGGCGTCCGGCTCGGGGGGCGCGACCGCCAGGGCGGCGCCGAGCCGGGACAGGAGTTCCGCGTCGTTCGTCATGACGTCGTCTCCATGAGGTTGCGGAGCTTGGCGAGCGCACGGGACTGCGCCGTGCGGATCGCGCCGGGGCGCTTGCCGAGGGTGATGGCGATCTCGTCGGCGGTGAGGCCGGCGACCACCCGGAGCTCGAGGATCTCGCGCTCCGACGGCGACAACCGGGCGAACGCGGCCGTGATCTCGGCGGCCTCCTCGCGGGCCAGGATGCCGTCGGACGGCTCGTGGCCGGGGCGCTCGAACTGGGTCGCGGCCCGGGGCGCCGAACGGGCGTGGGCCCGTTGGGTGTCACGCACGACGTTGCGCAGGATCCCGAACAGCCAGCCCTCGAACGCGCTGTCGTCCCAGGTGAACGTGTCGATGCGGTCGACCGCTCGGGTCATCGCCTCGCTGACCGCGTCCTGGGCGCTCTCGCGGTCGAGGGACCGGCCGGCGTAGGCCGAGAGGCGCGGGTGGAGCTGGCGGAAGATGCACTCCCAGGCGTGCTGGTCGAGCGCCCGGGCGCCGGGGACCAACGACGCGACGTCGTCGCGGAGCGCAGCCCCGTCGGCGGTCGTGTGGTCGGTCCCGGTCACGGGTCTCAGTAAACCGGTTGCGTGACTGCTCTGCAAGGCAATCGGAGAATGTGTGTCGTCGGTCATGTTCGGAAGGTTCCTCACCTGGGTCCGGAACCTCATCGGCGGCCGGGCCCGTTGACTTGAGCGTGGAACCGAGAAATCTCCCCCGTGATCTGAATCACAACGATATCACAACGATGGATCATCAAACGCTGATTCGTGTGACGAAGGGCGTCGGGCGGCGATTGCTGGGTGTGGGGCAGGACGTGACGACGGAGCGCAGCGGCCGGGCGGCGGGAGCAGGGCGATGACCCTCCTCTCGGGCGGCCCGGCGCGCCCCACGACGCCGTCGTCGGCGCTCGACGCCCCCGACTTCCTCAGCGGCGCAGCGGCGCTGGCCATCGGGGTGGAGCACCGCCTCGAACTGACCCGCCGGGACCTCGTCCATCCGGTGACCGGCCTCCCCAACCGGACGGCGCTCGTCGACCGACTCGACGAGGCCATCGCCCAGCGGGCCCGGCTCGACGAGATGCTGGGCGACTGCGGCCTCCCGCCGGTCGACCGGGTGATCGCGGCCGTGAGCATCGACCTCGACCACTTCCAGCGAATCGGCTCGGCGGTCGGCCCGACCGCCGGTGACGGGGTGCTCCGTTCGGTCGCCGATCGGATCGGCACCGGCGTGCACGCCGGCGACACCGTCGCCCAGATCGGCGACGACGAGTTCGTCGTCGTCTGCTCGCACCTCGCCGACGCCGTCGAGGTGGAGCACTTCGCCGACGCCGTCGTCGCCCACCTGCGCACGCCGATCGAGCTCACCGACGGTCGCGAGGTGACGATCACCGCCAGCGCCGGGGCGGCGGTGTGGAGCGAGTCCGACTCACCCGGGACGCTGCTGGCCCATTCCGCCACCGCGCTGGGCGCGGCCAAGGACGCCGGCCGCAACCGGGCGGTCCGCTTCGTCCCGGGTGTGGCGGCCGAGGCGGTCGACGAGCTCGCGCTGCGCGTCGACGTCCAGCGGGCGCTCGTCCGGGGTGAGCTGATCGCCCACTTCCAGCCGATCGTCGACCTTCCCGACGGGCGGGTCGTCGGATTCGAGACCCTCGTCCGGTGGGACCACCCCGAGCGCGGGATCCTGACGCCGATCCACTTCCTCGACGCCGTCCGCGGCTCGGGCCTCGGCGTGGCGCTCGGCGAGCTGGTGCTGCGGGAGGCCTGCCGCTTCGCCCGGCGGCTCATCGACGCCACCCCCGCCGACGGCACGACCGTCACGCCCTACGTGACGGTCAACATCGACAACGAGCACCTCTGCGCCCGCGGCTTCGTCGACGCCGTCGCCGACGCCCTGGCGGCCGCCGGCATCGACGGGAGCCACCTCGTGCTCGAGTTGGTCGAGTCCGACCGCATCGACCCCGACGGTGACGGCGCAGCGGTGCTGGACGCCGTCCGGTCGCTCGGCGTGGCGCTCGCCATCGACGACTTCGGAACCGGCTACTCGTCGCTGGGCTACCTCCAGCGGCTTCCCGTGCAGATGATCAAGCTCGACGGCACCTTCGTGCGCGACGTCACCGACAACCCCGGTGACCGGGCGATCGTCGCGCTGGTGGTCGAGGCCGCCTCGGTCCTCGGGATCTCGGTCACCGCCGAGTGCGTCGAGGACGACGCCCAGGTGGCCGCGCTGGTCGACCTGGGCTGTCGCCGGGCCCAGGGCTACCGGTTCGCCCGGCCGCTCGGTCCGGACGAGGCGTTGGCCCACTGGGAGCGCACCCGATGACCGTTCGGGCCGCGGCCCTCACCCGTGCCCTCGCCGCCCTCGTGGTGCTGATGCTGGCGGTCGGGCTCGCCCTCCCCCACCATGACGCGGCGGCGGCCGGCCCGGGCAACGGCAACGGCGTCGTCTCCCGCCGGGTCTGCGGCGCCCCGATCCAGAACCAGGTGGCCTGCGACCTCCTCGTGGTCGACGCCGGTCAGACGCCGGCCGCACCTCAGGTGGCCGGCGTGGCGGTGGCTCCCACCCGGGCCACGACCACGTCGACGACCCGGGCGACCACGACCTCCACGACCCGGGCCACGACCACGTCCACCACCCGGGCGACCACGACGACGACCGTGGCGCCGACCACCACGACGACCGTTGCTCCGTCCACCACGACGACGGTGGCGCCGACCACCACGACGACCGTTGCTCCGTCCACCACGACGACGGTGGCGCCGTCCACCACGACGACCACCGCGGCCGGTCCCGGCGTCGGCGGCTTCTCCCCGGCCCAGATCAAGGCGGCCTACGGCTGGCCCACGTCGGCCACGGCCGGCACCGGCCGGACGAT
>JAFMJM010000067.1 GCA_017853455.1 Acidimicrobiia bacterium
CGGGCTGTCCCGCACCGGGATCGGTGCCGACCACCTTGCCGCTCTCGACCGTGTCGCTGAACACGTCGGCCCGCGTGACCGAGAAGCCCTTGGCCTTGAGCACGGCACTCGCCTCGTCGAAGGTCTTGCCGGCGACGTCGTCGACCGGGATCGGCGCCGGGCCGTCGCTGACCTTCAGCACCACCTTCGACTCTCTGGGCGCCTTGGCGTCACCCGCCGGCGTGCTCGCGAGCACGACGTCCTTGGCCACCGTCTCGTCGTAGGCGCGCTGCACCTCGACCACGAAGCCCGCGGCCTCGAGCCGGGCCTGCGCGTCGGCGAGGGTCGCGCCGGTCACGGTCGGCACCACGACCGGCGGCGGGCCGCTCGACACGGTCATCCGCACGGCGCCCCCCTTCTTCACGAAGGCGCCGGCCGCCGGGTCCTGGCCGATGACGAGGCCCGCCACATCGTCGGTGGTGCGTCGGACCACCTCCACCCGCAGGCCGGCGGCGGCCACGGCCGCGTTGGCGTCCTTCTCGATCGAGCCGACCAGACCCGGCACGGTCACGGAGCCCGCTCCGAGCGAGCCGACGGCCGAGGCGATCGACACCCCACCCGCGACGAGCGCGGCGACCACGACCAGGGCGACGACCATCGGCACGAGGCGCTGGCTGCCCGGCGCCCGCGACCGCCGTCGGCGGGGGGCGACGACGAGCGGGAGCCCGTCGACGGCGGGGTCGGCGTCGGGACCGGCGGCACCGGCGCCCGGCGCGCCGGGCAGCACCGTGGCGGCCCCCGCCGCCGCGGCCGGCACGGCGACCGGTGCGATCCGGGTCGGGTCGGGGTCGGCGGCCACGGCCCGCAGGCCCGGAAGCACCAGCGGTGTCGGCGGCGGAAAGTCGCGCGCGGCGATGGCCAGCGCCTCGGCCATCGTCCCGGCGTCGGGGAAGCGCCGGTCGGGGTCGGGCCGACCGGCGATCTCGAGCACCTGGCCGAGGCGTCCGAGCCCCGGAGGCACGTCGAGGGGGCGCGAGCCGCGGGCGACCACGGTCGACACCGCGGTCTCACCGACGTTGGGGACCTGTCCGGTCAACGACTCGATCAGCACCACGGCGAGCGAGTAGCAGTCGGCGCGGCCGTCGATCCGGTCGCCGCGCGCCTGCTCGGGTGCCGCGTAGCGCGCGGTGCCCATCACGCCGCCGTCGGGTTCGGTCCAACTGGCCTCGGCGAGGGCCCGGGCCAGACCGAAGTCGGCGACCCGCACGTTGCCGTGCTCGTCGAAGAGGAGGTTCGACGACTTGACGTCGCGGTGCACCACGCCCCGTGAGTGCGCGTAGTGGAGCGCCTGGGCCACCTGGTGCCCCACCCGTGCGGCCTGGGCCGCCGACAGTCGTCCACCGGCGTCGATGAAGCTGCGCAGGCTGCCCCCGCGCAGCAGTTCGAGCACCATGAACGGCAGCCCGGCGTCCTCGCCCCAGTCGTAGACCTGGACGATGTTGGGATGGTTCAGCGAGGCCGCGTGCTGGGCCTCGCTGCGGAACCGCCGCAGGAACCCGGCGTCGTCGGCGAGCGCACCGTGGAGGGCCTTGACCGCCACCTGCCGGTTGAGGCGCACGTCGTCGGCGACGTAGACGACCCCCGACGCCCCGGTCCCGACGGCACCGAGGATGCGGTAGCGGCCGGCGAGGACACGTCCGGCCAGATCGGCGACGGCGGGCCCGGCCATGGCCGAAAACGGTACCGGCCGTCGTCGGCGCGGCCGCGGCAGCCCGGTCGGCGCACCCGCGGAATGCACCGGGGGGTCGGGCCGTTACCCTCGGCGGATGACCGCTCCGCCCACCACCGACCGCCCGCCGGCGGGTGCACGCCGACCCGCCTTCGCCCACCCGTGGCGGATCGTGACCGTGGTCGTGGCTCTGCTGATCGTCATCAACCTGGCGGTGATCCTGCTGCGCAACACCGACACCTCGTCGACCACCAACGGTGGGTTGCCGACGATCATCGAGTCGGTGTCGCCGGGCAACGGCGAGATCGTGCGAACCACCGACACCATCTCGGTCGACCTCAACGACTTCTACACCGGCGTCATCGCGATCGACCGGGCCGAGGTGCCCGAGGACCAGATCGAGCGGGTCGGCCCCCTGGGCCAGATCTCGTTCCGGCCCGGCGCCGGCAAGGACCTCGAGCAGTTCAGCCCGGGCATCCACACGGTGACCGTGTCGTACTGGCCCCAGGCCAAGGATCGCCCGGCGCGACCGGCCACCTACACCTGGACGTTCAAGGCCACCGTCTGACCCGACGGGATCGAGCCGACGCCTCAGGCGTCGGCGACCCGGAGCACGGCGGCGCCCCCGACGGCGTCGCGGGCGATCGCCCCGAGCGCGGCGTTGGCGTCGTCGAGGTCGAACACCTCGACGGTGGTGGTGACACCGGCCTCGACCGCCAGGTCGACGAACTCCTGGGCGTCGCGCCGGGTCATGTTGGCGACCGAGCGCAGCGTGCGCTCGTGCCAGAGCCGCTCGTAGGCGAACGACGGGATGTCGGACATGTGGATGCCCGCGAGGCTGACCGTGCCGCCGGGCCGCACGACGTCGAGGGCCACCGGCACCAGCTCACCGGCGGGTGCGAACACCACTGCCCGGTCGCACTCGCCGGGCGGCAGCTCGGCGGCATGCCCGACCCATGCCGCGCCGAGTGAGCGGGCGAGGTCGCGGTGGGCCTCGCCCCGGGTCAGGACGACCACCTCGCAGCCCCAGTGGCGCAGCACCTGGATCGCCAGGTGCGCGGACGCGCCGAAGCCCATCAGGGCGACCCGGTCGCCGGGCTGCACCTCGGCCCGCCGCAACGCCCGGTAGCCGATGACGCCGGCGCACAGCAGGGGTGCGGCCGCCAGGTCGTCGAGCCCGTCGGGGAGGCGCACCGCGAACGCCTCGGGCACGGTGACGTACTCGGCATAGCCGCCGTCGACGGTGAGTCCGGTGAAGTCGGCGCGCGTGCACAGGTTCTCGTCGCCGCGCCGGCACGCCGCACACACGCCGCACGTGCGGTGCAGCCAGGCCACCCCCACCCGCTCGCCCACCGAGAGCGCCGTGCACTCCGCACCCCGGGCGGCCACCACGCCCACGACCTGGTGGCCGGGGATCACGGGGAGGCGCGGCAGGTCGAGGTCACCCTCGACCACGTGCAGGTCGGTGCGACAGCACCCGCAGGCGTGGACCCGCACCAGCACCTCGTCGGCGGCGGGCTCGGGGACCGGCACGTCGACCGGCTGCAGGGGCAGCGTGGCGATCGGCGCGGGCGCCTCGACCCGCCACGCCCGCACTCAGTCCTCCGGACCGTGCGCGAGCAGGCGCGCGAACGCGTCGCCGTCGAGCACCGGCACCCCGAGCGACTCGGCCTTGGTGAGCTTCGAGCCCGGGCTCGCCCCGGCGACGACGTACGAGGTCTTCTTGGAGACGCTGCCGGTGACCTTGCCGCCCTGGGCCTCGATGAGCGCAGCGGCTTCGTCGCGGGTGAGGTCGTCGAGGGTGCCGGTGAGGACGAACGTGCGCCCCTCGAGCGCACCGCCGGTGGCGGCCGGCGCGGTGGGCGCGGTGAGGTCGAGCCCGGCGGCCCGCAGCTTGTCGAGGACCCGCCGGTTGGCGGGCGAGGCGAACGCGGCGTGGATGCTCTCGGCGATCACCGGACCGATCCCCTCGATGGCGGTGAGCTCCTCGACCGACGCCGCCGCGATGCGGTCGAGGTCGCCGTAGGCGCGGGCCACCGCCTGCGCGGCGGTCGGCCCGAAGTGGCGCACGCCGAGCCCGGTGAGCACCCGGGCCAGGCCCTGGGCCTTGGAGGCGGCGACGGCGGCGACGAGGTTCTCGGCCGACTTCGCCGCCATCCGCTCGAGGGGCACCAGCCGCTCGACGGTGAGGGCGTAGATGTCGCCGGGGTCGACGAGCAGGCCGGCGTCGACGAACTGGCGCACCCGCTCCTCGCCCAGCCCCTCGATGTCCATCGCGCCGCGCCCGGCGAAGTAGACGATCCGCGCCACCCGCTGGGCGGAGCACTCGACGTTGACGCAGTGGGCGTCGGCCTCGTCGCCGAGCCGCACCAGCGGCCCGCCGCACGACGGGCATTCGGCGGGGAACGTCCAGGGCTTCGACCGCTTCGGCCGCTTGGCGAGCACCGGGCCGACCACCTCGGGGATGACGTCGCCGGCCTTGCGGACGGTGACGGTGTCGCCGGGACGGACGTCCTTGCGGGCCACCTCGTCGGGGTTGTGGAGGGTGGCGAACTCGACCGTCGAACCACCGACGAAGACCGGCTCGAGCACTGCGTAGGGCGTGGCCCGCCCGGTCCGCCCGATGCTCACGCCGATGTCGCGCAGCACGGTGGTCTTCTCCTCGGGCGGGAACTTGAAGGCGATCGCCCAGCGGGGGGCACGTGCCGTCGATCCCATCTCGGCGCGCTGGGCGAGATCGTCGACCTTGACCACGGCGCCGTCGATGTCGTAGCCGAGGGAGTGCCGCTGCGCCTCGACGCGTGCGCAGAACTCGGCGACGGCTGCGATGTCGGTGAACCGCTCGATGTGCGGGTTGACCGGGAACCCGACGCGCTGCAGCCAGGTGAGCATCGCGTGGTGCGAGTCGGCGGGCAGCGTGCCGTCGGTGACCTCGGCCTGGTACGCGTAGAAGTCGAGGGCGCGCGACGCGGTGACCGTGGCGTCCTTCTGGCGGAGGCTGCCTGCCGCGGCGTTGCGCGGGTTGGCGAAGAGGCGGTCGCCGGCCTCACCCTGGCGACGGTTGAGGGCGGCGAACGCCTCGAGCGGCATGAAGATCTCGCCCCGCACCTCCATCCGGGCGGGGACCGGTGCGGCCTTCGTCGCCTTCAGCACCGCCGGGACCGAGGCGATGGTGGCGACGTTGGCGGTGACGTCCTCGCCGGTGACGCCGTCACCCCGGGTGGCGGCCCGCACGAGGCGCCCGTCGACGTAGAGGAGGGAGATCGCCAGCCCGTCGAGCTTGGGCTCCCCCACGTAGGCCACGGGCCCGGGCACCAGCTTGGCGATCCGCTCCGACCAGGCCACGAGGTCGGCGTCGTCGAAGGCGTTGTCGAGGGACCGCATCGCGACGTCGTGGACGACCGGGGCGAAGGTGGCCGCCGCCGCCCCACCGGGCCGCTGGGTCGGCGACTCCGGGACCACGAGGTCGGGGTGGCGGGCCTCGAGCTCACGGAGCTCGCGCATGAGGGCGTCGTACTCGGCGTCGGAGACGCTGGGCTCGTCGAGGACGTAGTACCGCTCGTCGTGCTCGGCGATCTCGGCCCGCAGGGCCGCGGCCCGCTGCTCGTCGGCGCGGCGGTCGGTGCTCGGGTCGGAGGCGGGTGCGGGCATCGGTGCGAGGCTACGCGAGACTTGTGACATGGAACGCTGGATCCTGGCCGCCGTGTGGGCGACGCTGCCCCTGACGGCAGGGGGCGCCCTCGGTGACGCCGTGGCGTCGTGGTCGACCGCCCCGGCGACCGTCGCGGCGGTGCTGGCCTGGCTCGTGTGGGCCGCCGGCCTCCTCGCCGTGGTGGTGCCGCGACCGGTCGGGCTGACCGTCCTGCGGTGCGTCGCCCCCGACCTCGTGGTGGTCGCGGCGGTCATCCTCGTCGCCGACGCCGCGCCGGTCGCGAGCGCGGTCGTCGCACTCGTCGCGACCCTCGTCGCCGCCGTGCTCGTGGCACGGCCCGCCTTCGCCCGGACGTCGCTCGGCGCGGTCGCCTACGGCGACGAGGAGCGCTTCCCCCTGCGCGTCCCCACCGCACTCTTCCTCGGTCCGTTGCCCGCCGTGCGGGGGCTCGTCGGCGCGGCGCTGGTCGTCGGCCCGCTGCTCCTCGCCGACGGCCGGTGGGTCGTCGGAGCGGTGAGCGTCGCCGTCGGCGCCGCGGTGGTGTGGCTCGGCGGCCGGGCCCTCCACGGGCTGTCGGGGCGCTTCGTCGTGCTGGTGCCGGCAGGGTTCGTGATCGTCGACCCCCTCACGCTCTCCGATCCGGTGCTGTTCCTGCGCGAGCGGATCGTGCACCTCCGGGCGGGCGGACCGACCCCGCCCCCGGGTGCACTCGACCTCCGCCTCGGGGCGACGGCCGGCACGGTCGAGGTCGTGCTCACCGGTGAGGCCGAGGTGTTCCGCGCCACCCGCGCACGGCGCGGCTCCCGCATCGAGCGCGCCGCGACCCTGCTCGTGGCGGTGCCCGACCGGGCCACCGTGCTGCGCCGGGCCGCCGAACGGCGGATCCGGGTGGCCGACGACGCTCAGCCGGCGACGCCACCGCCGAGCAGCACCTCGCCCGCGTAGAGGGCGACCACCTGCCCGGGCGCGACGCGCGCGACCGGCGTGGCGAACTCGACCCGGTCGCCCACCAGGCGGCCGCGCACCGGCTCGCCGTGGGCACGCGTCTGGACGTCGAGCCACTCGTCGGGCCCGGGACGCGGACCGACGAAGCGCAGGTCGTGGACGTCGACCCCGTCACGTAGGAGCGCCACGGGTGGTCCGACCGTGACGGTGTGGGTGGCAGCGTCGACGGCGACGACGTACTGCCGCTCCCCGGTGGCGACCCCGACCCCGCGGCGCTGCCCCACCGTGAAGCGCGCGATGCCCGCGTGCTCCCCGACCACCCGCCCGTCGATGTCGACGACCGGCCCGGGTCGCGCGCCCGCCCGCGCCTCGACGAACGCGGCCCGGTCGCGGCGCGCCACGAAGCAGACGTCCATGCTCTCGGGCTTGTCGGCGGTGCGCAGCCCGAGCGCGGTCGCCCGCTCGCGCACCTCGGCCTTGGTGAGCTCGCCCACCGGGAACGCCAGGTGCCCGAGGTCGTCGGCGCCCAGGCCGACCAGCACGTACGACTGGTCCTTGGCGTGGTCGCGGGCGCGGGCCAGGCGGGGACGGCCGTCGGGGTCGGGCACGATCCGGGCGTGGTGCCCGGTGGCCAGGGCGTCGAAGCCGAGCACCTTGGCCCGGGCCAGCAGCCGGCCGAACTTGAAGTGGCGGTTGCAGTCGACGCACGGGTTGGGGGTGACGCCCCGGTCGTAGGCCGCGACGTAGGGCGCCACGACGTCGGCCTCGAACTCGTCGGCGTAGTCGAAGACGTAGTGGGGCACGTCGAGCTGCGCGGCCACCCGACGGGCATCCTCGACGTCACCGACGCTGCAGCATCCGGAGTCGGACTCGCCGCCCCACAGCCGCAGGGTGACGCCGGTGACGTCGTGCCCCGCGTCGCGCAGCAGCGCGGCGGCGACCGACGAGTCGACCCCGCCGCTCATCGCCACCAGCACCTGCACGGCGCGCCCTCAGGCCGCGGCCGACGCAGCCCGCAGGCGCGCCACCGTCTCGGGCACCACGGCGAGCGCGTGGTCGACGTCGGCGTCGGTGGAGGCGAAGCCGAGGCTGAACCGCACCGACTCGCGGGCGGCGACCCGGTCCATCCCCATGGCGAGCAGCACGTGCGACGGCTCGGTCGCCCCGGAGGCGCACGACGAGCCGGCGGCTGCGTAGACCCCGGCGCGGTCGAGGGCGACGAGCAGGGTCTCGCTCTCCACCCCGGCGATGCGCACGTGGAGGTTGCCCGCCACCGCCCGGGTGCGGTCGCCGTTGGCGGTGACGTCGCCGACGGCCGCCAGGCCCGCCGCGAGGCGGTCGCGCAGGCGGGTGATCCGCTCGATCTCGGCGTCGCGCTGCTCGGCGGTGATCCGGAGGGCGGTGGCCAGCCCGACCGCCCCGGCGACGTCGACGGTTCCGGCGCGCAGGCCGCGCTCCTGACCGCCGCCGACGAGCAGCGGGTCGAGGACCACGCCGTCGCGCACGACGAGCGCACCGACGCCCTTCGGGCCTCCGCACTTGTGCGCCGACACCGACACCAGGTCGGCGTCGGCGGCGAGCCCGGCGACGTCCAACCACGGCGCGGCCTGCACGGCGTCGGTGTGCAGGCGCGCCCGCGGCGCCCGGTCGCGCACCAGCGCCGCGACCTCGCGGAGCGGCTGCACGGTGCCGACCTCGTTGTTGACGAGCATCACCGACACCACGGCCGTGCGGTCGTCGAGGCAGGCGGCGAGGTGGTCGAGGTCGACGACGCCGTCGGGGCCGACCCGCACGTCGTGGGCGACCAAGCCGTCGGCGACCAGGCGGTCACGGGCGGCCAGCACGGCCTTGTGCTCGAAGGCCGGCGCCACCACCCCGTGGCCCGGCCCGGCCACCCGACCGACGCCGAGCACGGCGAGGTTGTCGGCCTCGGTGCCACCCCCCGTGATCACGACCTCGCCCACGGCGCAGCCCAGCACGGCGGCGATCTGCTCCCGCGCCTCCTCGAGGGCCGTCTTGGCCGCCCGGGCGGCGGCGTGGATCCCCGACGGATTGGCCCCCGGTCCCGCGAGGTGGGGGGTCATGGCGGCCAGCACCTCCGGCCGCAGCGGGGTGCTCGCCGCGTGGTCCAGATAGGCCGTGGGCGCCATCGGCCGAGTGTACGCAGGGCCCCGTGACGCCGGTCACGGGCCGTCGGTGGTGACGTCGGTCACGGCGGGACGTTCCCTGTCACGCCCCCGGTTCATACTCACTGCATGGACACGCAACTCCGCCTCATCACCCACTCCGCAGCCCCCGCTCGGTCGGCGGGTGCGGCGCGGCGTCGCCCCGTGCGGCGTCGGCGCCTCGACGCCGAGACGTGCCGCATCGGCCAGGCCGGCGTGGCCGCCGCCCGGGCCGCCCTCGAGCGCGCCAACGCGACCCTCGCCGAGACCGACCCGCTCCGACAGGCCTCCTGACCGGCACCGCCGGCCGCCGGGCCCCGACCCGCGCGGGTCAGAACCCCATGCGGACCTGCACGTCGCCCTGCATCCAGGGGAGTTGCGGGTAGAAGGCGTCGCCGGGGCAGGCCGTGCACCCGACGTCACGGTGACCGACGACGGCATCCGGAAGGAGCACCTGGGCCCCCGGCGGGAAGCGTGAGCACCCACCGTCACCGGCGGTCGCGATGAACGGGACGGTCGGATCGACGCGGAACAGGCCGAGCTTCCAGGCGAGGAGCCCCGCCATCGACTTCCAGGCCGCCTCGGTGGGCTGGACGTCCGTAAAGGTCCCGAGGAACGCCGCACCCACCGTGCCCACGTTGAACGGCGCGGCATGGGCGCCACGGACCGCCCGGGTGATCCCACCCATCCGCCCCTCGAAGATCTGGCCGTAGGCGTCGACGATGAAGTTGTAGGCGAGGTCGCAGAAGCCGAGCGTGTTGACCTCGTAGCTCCAGATCGCCCGGACCATGGCGGGGCTGTCGGCCGGCCCGTACGCATTGCTGTTGACCGTGTGGTGGATCACCGCGAAGCGCACGCCGTTGGGTGCGATCTCCGGACCGTCGACACAGTCGGCGCCGGGGTTCCAGCCCTGGTTGGGCAGACCGGCGGCCCAGCTGGTGCGGAGGGTGATCGCGGGCTGGGGTGCACGCGGCGCGGTCGTGGTCGTCGTGGACGGCGCCAGGGTCGTCGTGGGTGCCTGGGTCGTGGTCGTGGTCTCGGGCGGCGGGGCCGGCTCGGGCTCGCCGCAGGCGACGAGGGTCACCACGCCGAGCAGGGCCAGGGCCGCCAGCGACCGGCGCGACCGCCACGGCGACCAGCCGAGTGCGACCGTGCCCAGCACGAGGCCGGCGAGCACCAGCACGACCCCGAAGCCACGGTCGACGGACCCGAACCCGAGGGATCCCCCGAACGCTCCGGCGGCGCCGTCGGGGGCCTGCGGGGGGAGGGAACGCACGGCGTCGAGCCCGACGTCGGCGAACGACCCCGACTCCAGCCGGACCCGGACGGCGTCGGACCGACCGATCCAGACCGGCTCCGACGCGTTGCGACCGACCGACGCAGCCGACCGGGCGTCGGACGAGCCGGCTTCGGCCGAGACGTCGGCGGTGCCGACGGTCCCGTACCGGACCCAGCGGCCGCGCGGGTTGCGCGCCTCGACCGAGAACTCGGCGGACGGGTCACCCGTCCAGGTGATCCCCAC
Source organism: Acidimicrobiia bacterium (assembly GCA_017853455.1). Classification (GTDB taxonomy): domain Bacteria; phylum Actinomycetota; class Acidimicrobiia; order IMCC26256; family PALSA-555; genus CAIUKV01. The sequence goes on from JAFMJM010000067.1 coordinate 9,993, forward strand.
CAGGTTGGCGTCGACCGGCGCCTCGCCCGACCAGCCCGGAGCGGCCGGACCCGACGGCGCCGCCTCGGCGCCCACGCCACCGTCGACCGACCCGGGCGCTCCCAGCACCACGTGGCTCGTCGTCGGGGCCTCCACCGACCCGCCGTCGGCGGCCAGCGCCGGGAGCCCGAAGGCCAGCAGGACCGCGGCCGGCACCAGGAGCAGGGCGCGGCGACCGAGGCGCCGGGGGGAACGGGGGTGGAACGGGTGGAACACGCGACTCCTCACAGCACCGACCGGAAGCTCCGGTCGACCCCGCCCGCAAGGCCAGTCTGCCAGGGGTCGGGCCCGATCGGGTGTCGGATCATCGTCGCCCCGACCCCCCACCTGGAGGGGCCGGAGGGCCTTTTCCGGCGCCGAACTAGCCTCCCCGGCATGTCCGACGCCATCCCCACCCCCGATTTCCCCGACACCTGGCGGTCCCTCGCCGAGTCCGAGCTCAAGGGCGACCCCGCCGGGCTCGTCCGGATGACCCCCGAGGGCATCCCGGTCAAGCCCCTCTACACCGAGGCCGACCTCGAGGGCCTCGAGGCCGTCGGGAGCCTGCCCGGCATCGAGCCGTTCGCCCGGGGCGTCCGGGCCACCATGTACTCCAACCGGCCCTGGACCATCCGCCAGTACGCCGGGTTCTCGACCGCCGAGGAGTCGAACGCCTTCTACCGCCAGAACCTGGCGGCCGGGCAGATGGGCCTGTCGGTCGCGTTCGACCTCGCCACCCACCGGGGCTACGACTCCGACCACCCGCGGGTGATCGGCGACGTCGGCAAGGCCGGTGTGGCGATCGACTCGGTCGAGGACATGAAGGTCCTCTTCGACGGCATCCCGCTCGACCGGATGTCGGTGTCGATGACCATGAACGGCGCCGTGCTGCCCGTGCTCGCCGGCTACATCGTGGCGGCCGAGGAGCAGGGGGTGAGCCAGGACCTGCTCCAGGGGACCATCCAGAACGACATCCTCAAGGAGTTCATGGTCCGCAACACCTACATC